>CALWGP010000001.1 GCA_944380095.1 uncultured Lachnospiraceae bacterium
ATTCCCTGTGCTTCCATGGCCTCTGCCACTTTTTCAAAGCCCGCGATGTTGGCGCCGATCACATAGTTGCCTTCGAAGCCGTATTTCTTCGCTGCATTGTCCAGGTTATGGAAGATGTTTGCCATAATCCCCTGCAGCTTTTCATCCACTTCTTCGAAGCTCCAGCTTAAGCGCTCGCTGTTCTGGCTCATCTCCAGCGCGCTGGTCGCTACGCCGCCTGCGTTGGCCGCTTTGCCGGGAACAAACAGCACGCCGTTTTTCTGCAGATACTCGGTCGCTTCCAGCGTGGTAGGCATATTCGCGCCTTCGCACACTGCCAGGCATCCGTTCGCCACCAGGCCTTCCGCATCGGAAAGCTGCAGCTCGTTCTGGGTCGCGCAGGGCAGTGCGATGTCGGCCTTCACGCTCCATACGCCCTTGCCGGAGTGGTACTCTGCATTGGGCCTGTAGTTAATGTATTCGGAAATCCTTGCCCTCTTTACCTCTTTGAGATCTTTCAAAACAGCCAGATCAATGCCGTCCGGATCATAAACCCAGCCGGTGGAATCCGATGCGGTAACCGGCTTCGCACCCATCTGGTATGCCTTTTCGATCGCATAGATCGCTACGTTGCCTGCGCCGGAAACCGCGATGGTCTTGCCGGCGATGTCGATGCCGTTTTCTTTGAGCATCTCCTTGGTCATGTAGAGCAGTCCGTAACCGGTCGCCTGGGTTCTCACCAAAGAGCCGCCGTAGGTCAGGCCTTTGCCGGTCAGGACGCCTTCGTAGCAGTCGCGGATCCTCTTGTACTGGCCGAACAGATAACCGATTTCACGGCCGCCTACGCCGATATCCCCGGCAGGAACGTCCGTATCCGCGCCGATATGACGATACAGCTCCGTCATAAAGCTCTGGCAAAACGCCATCACTTCCCTGTCGGACTTTCCTTTGGGATCAAAGTCGGCGCCGCCCTTGCCGCCGCCGATGGGCAGGCCGGTCAGTGAATTTTTGAAAATCTGCTCAAAGCCCAGGAACTTGATAATACCAAGGTTTACGGAAGGATGGAACCGCAGGCCGCCCTTGTAAGGCCCGATGGCGCTGTTAAACTGCACCCTGTATCCGGTATTGACCTGGACCTGTCCCTTATCATCCACCCACGGTACCCTGAAGATGATCTGTCTTTCCGGATTGGTCAGTCTCTCCAGAAGGGCATTTTTGCGGAACTTCTCCTCATTGGCTTCCACAACCACACGAAGGGATTCCAGTACTTCCTTTACGGCCTGATGGAACTCGGGCTGCGCAGGATTCTTCTCCACAACCTGGGCAATTACCTCATCAACATAAGACATAAGTTTATCCTCCTTCAAATGAATCGATAAATCTTTCCGGAGTTATTATATACTCATTGCCCGGGATGCGCAAGCACTTTATTACATTACCATGAGAAATTTCCGTGAAATTTTAAAGATATTTCCGCAGCTCTTTTATATTATTTTCTTCAAAATCCATCAGTTCCCTTGCCAGCTCCATGGACTGCTCCCCCGCCTGTCCGTTGCGGTTTAAGGCCCTCCAGAGGCTGGACAGCCCCATATTGCTGCCCTTAATCATCAGGTCGGCCAGATGGCCGGTGGTCGTATTTAAAAGTGTGCTCCCATTGATCGAAACCGACAGCATTGCCTTTGCAACCTTGTTTTCCGGTTCAGGCATCTGTTTGGCCGCCAGCAGCTGCGCCTTTGCCCGGTCGTGCAGCTCCCCGTATTTGAAAGATTCCCGGATCAGCTGCAGCGACAGCTTATCGTCGTAAACCTTGCTCTCCATAATTTCCAATGCATGCAGTCCCATCTGTGTATTCTTCTGGATTTCCCGCAGCAGCTCTACATCGTCTTTTCTCATCTGGCCTCCTTCTGTCTTTTCCCGTGCGCACAGCCTTTTTGCCTTTTCGCATGAGTGCGCATCAGCGTCTTTTTGTACGGCAGGAAATCCGATTTCCTGTCATACAAAAAAGACCGGGGCGCTCCTTTTTTAAGGAACTCCTCCGGCCTTAGTCTTTCCATATCACAGCCGACTATGCAGCCGCCGCTTATTATTCCATAATCTTTAAAACATCCGTTTTTACATAACCGGTCTGGCCTTCAAAACGGACCTTCGTCCAGCCGTCGGCCTGCTGCATCAGGATCTCCAGTTCCCCGCCCTGATAGCAGACGCCGATCTTGTCAGCGGTTTCGCTGGCGGATTTGCGCACGTTAACCGTCTCGGCAACCATAACGGTCCCGGAAGTCGGAAGATCGCTGCTGCCCTCAGAAGAAACAGCCTGTTCTTCCCCGCCGGTTTCCTCCGGGGCTTTTTGCGAATCCCCGCCTTCCGGCGTCACGGCTTCCAAAAACTCAGACTTGATATAGGCTTCCTGGCCTTCGTATTCCACTTTTGACCAGCCGTTTTCCTTGCTCTCCAGAAGGGGGAGGACATCCCCGATCTGCACCTTGCCGATCTTTTCCGCCTGTTCGCTGTCCGATTTCCGGACATTCACCACATCCGTGGCCCTCACTTCCTGGGCGTCAATCACTTCCGCGCCGGTTTCCTGCGCATCCTGGCTTTCCTGCGCGGACTCGTTTTCCGCTTCCGCAAGCGCTTCCCCGACTTCCACGGTCAGGTCGTCTTTCATCTGTGCCAGATATTCGTAGAGCTCCTCGTTTTCCTGAACCGCATCATTGAAAGCCACCTGCACCCGGTTCATCAGGTCCACCACGTCATCCTGGGCGGAAATCTCTTCCAGATAGAGGTTTACATTCTCATCCACTTCTCCTTCATGGATATAGTAGCTGCCGTCTTCCCGGGCGTAGACCAGGTAGGGGCTCACACCGGGCACCATCGTATCCATATCCTTAAACTTCACTTCATAAGAAGCGTACACCACGAAAGAATTCTCTGCAGGCCCCTTTTTCGTATAACATTTCAGCTCGTTATACGATTCAATATAGTTGCTCATCTTCTGCAGATAAATCAGGTTCTCCTCATCAATGGAATCCACCAGGGTCCGGATCTTCTCCGTATCCTGGTCGGTAACCGCCTGATAATATTCCGAAATCAGGGCGTTCACTTCCGGATAAGCGTCCTCTTCCAGAGGCACCGCCGCCGTCTCCTGACTTTCCTGCGTTACCGCGCTCTCTGCAGGAACGCTCTCATCCGCCTCCTGCGCTGCGCCCGTGGAAGTCGTGCTGGTAGACCTGCCGGCAATAATCCCGATCACAATCGCCGCTGCAATAATCACCACAGCGATCACGCCAAGCATAACCGTAACCATCCTGTTCTCCCGCAGAAAACGGAAGAAGGATTTCCATTCATTCTTTTTTTCTGACTGCTTCTTCTGTTCGCTCATGTAATCCCAACCTTTTTTTGAATACTGCCGTACACGTATCAACGTTATTTTTTATGCGGCATAAGATTTTATTTTCTGCCGTATAAAAAATCAGAGTGATGCTAAAGTGCAACCGACAGGAATCGAACCTGCATTAAAGGCGTCGGAGGCCTCCGTTCTATCCGTTAGACTACGGTTGCAAAAATCGTAATATACTAGATATTACAGAATTGTTACGCATCACTCTGAAACATAATAGCACAGGAATTCTGTCTTGTCCATAGTTTTTTATACGACTAAAAATTCCTTCCCAGCCGTACAGGAAAGATTCCGGTCCCGGCAGTTCTTTTACAAAACCCGGATCTCTCTTTTTTCCCAATCATAGTAGTAAACGGATTCCGAAAGGAACTTTTCCCGGTCCTGCATCCTGCTGTTGGCATGGGCGACCATCCCGTAAAGCTGCCTTTTTGTTTCCCTTCCTCCTTCCGGCAGAAGAATCACCTCATGGACGCTGGAAGGCAGAATATAGAAACTGCGTCCTACCTGCCCGGCAAATCCGTCCGCTACCCCCGGATAAAGCAGGGAGACTGCTCCGAAAAGCCAGCTTTCGTTTCCCAAAACCCACATCGGCTGCAGGCCGCTTCTTTCCCGCATTTTTTCCCTGAGGCGCTGTGCCAGCACCTGCGCCACCTGGTCCAGAATTTTTCCCTCCGTATCGGGGAACCGCTCTGCAAGCAGATGTTTCAGGACACTGCGGACGGATCCGCTCACCGGGCTCTCCATCAGAAAATCCAGTCTGTACAGTCTGGGAGGGAACAGGTTTTGCATATTGGAAAAAACTTCTTTAAAAAGTTCCTCCTGCCCGATCCCCCAGCAGTCCATCCTCTGAAAAGTGACCGGGGACCCGGCCAGCTTTCGCCCGTTCTTTCGTTCAAAAAAGCAGGGGATCACATCCAGATCCGCAAACGCCCTTCTGTAGGGGACATCCGGCAGCAGCATCCTCCGCCCTGTCTGGATCAGGCGGCAGGCCACGTAGGGCCTGGCCCGCTCAAAGCTGAGAAAGAAATCATCCTTTTGCATATCGCACTCTCGCAAAAATCCGGATACTGCTCTGCTGCGGCACTATCCGGATTTTTCTTCCTGTTTTGTGAAGTTATCCGATCCTGTGGAAAATCACACAGTTTGGCTGGTCTACATGGATTTCAGGCCCGTTCATCACGATCAGCCCCTTTTCCAGGTCCACATTGAAAAAAGTCATGGTATTGGATTCGTGGTTTAAGGATACCAGATGCCTGTTATCCGGGAAGAGCATGGCGTCCTTGGGGTACTCGCCGCTGATGGGCAGGCAGAACAGCTTGGACAGCATTCCCGTCTCCGGGTCGATTTTAAACAGGATCACGCTGTTGTCGCCCGCATTGGAACTGAGCAGGTATTTGAAATCGTCGGACAGGTTCAGCGCGCTGGCCGCGGTACCGCCCGCATGATAATTGTTCACCGTAGGCACCGTCTGAATCTTGTCAAAGAAGGGATTATCATTCTCTTCCTTATAAGTGTAAACGTCGATAATATTTTTCAGCTCGTGGACGATATAGAGGAACTCCCCGTTTTTGCTGAATTTGATATGACGGGGGGCGGATTCCACTTCGCTCCGGATCACGTCCGCCAGCTTCAGCTTCCCGGTCTCATGATCCAGCCGGTATACATTGGTATGGTCCAGTCCCAGGTCCGTGGCGCACAGGTAATGGTTGTCCCTCGTCATCTTCACGCAGCTGACGTGGGGCCGGAAATTGCGCTCTGCAATGCTGCCGAGCCCGCGGTGGAAAATCTCTTCCGTAATCTCTCCCACGCTTCCGTCCTCGCCCACCCGGAGCACCGTAATTTTCCCGTCATGCCATCCGGCCACGAACAAAAACCGGTCCTCATAATCCGTGGACAAATAACAGCCTCTCATGCCGTTGATACCTGCCATATTGATGGTCTTTAATCCCCCGTCCGGCAGGATCTCATAGGCCTCCACCCCGAAGTCCGTAATAGAATACAGCCATTTGCGGTTATGGGAAATCGTCAGATAGGAAGAGTTGGTGATCTCCACCCGGTCCTTTAACGAAAATCTCCCGTTCTCCAGATCCACGTCGTAAATTGAAATGCCGTGATTGTCCCCCATCGTATAGGTAGAGACATAGGCTACGTATTTTCCCCTTTCAGCCATAAAAACCTCCCACATGTGATACGGATTTTCTCCTGCATCCTCTCCTGCAGCCAAAGCCGCCTCTTTCACTGCCTATTCTAACACATAATCCCCTCTTTTGTTAATCCTTTTTCCCTGATTTTCCATGGTTTTGGAATCTCCGGAAATTTGCCGGAAATTTTGCCCGGATTTTTCAAATATTCCATTGACATTCCGGTGAAAAAACGTATAATGGGTATCAGCGCTTTTGTTTAGTTTTAGTAAACTTTTTGTTTATTATCACTGTTTTCATATAAGGGAAGGATTTCGAATGAAAATCGGAGCAAAACTCAAGGAGCTCAGGGTTCAGAAGTCGCTGACCCAGGAGGAGCTGGCGGACCGCACCGAACTGTCGAAGGGATTTATTTCCCAGTTGGAGCGGGATCTGACTTCTCCTTCCATCGCCACCCTGATGGATATCCTCCAGGTCCTGGGAACCGATCTGAAGGACTTTTTCAATGAGGAACCGGAAGAACAGATCGTCTTCCACGAAAGCGACTATTTCGAAAAAGAAGACGAAGAATACCGAAACCGGATGGAATGGATCATTCCAAACGCGCAGAAAAACATCATGGAACCGGTCCGGCTGACCTTGGCGCCGGGCGGGAGCACCTATCCGGATAACCCCCACGAGGGCGAAGAGTTCGGCTACGTGCTTTCCGGCAGCATTACCATCCATATCGGCAAAAAAAATTACAGGGCCAAAAAGGGGGAATCCTTCTATTTTACCCCGAAATCAACCCATTCCATTACAGCCGGTTCCAAGGGCGCCGTCCTGATCTGGGTATCCAGTCCGCCCAGTTTTTGACCGGCAGTCTGCAAAATCACTGCATTTGGCAGTTTACTGATGACTATGACAAAGGAAGGAACAGTGGGACACACTGTACGGGAGAGAACGAATGAGCACCAGACTGATCGATTTAGTACATATCACCAAAAGTTATGACGACAACACGGTCCTGGATGATATGAACCTCTATATCCGGGAGAACGAATTCCTGACCCTCCTGGGCCCCAGCGGCTGCGGCAAGACCACTACGCTGCGCATTATCGGCGGTTTTGAAAAGCCCGACCAGGGCACGGTTTTATTCAACGGTCAGGACATCACCAACCTGCCTCCCAACAAGCGGCAGCTCAATACGGTGTTCCAAAAATACGCCCTGTTTCCCCATATGACCATCGCGGAAAACATTGCCTTTGGCTTAAAGATCCGCAATAAGAGCAAGGCCTATATTAACGACAAGATTAAATATGCCTTAAAGCTGGTCAATCTGGACGGTTACGAAAACCGGATGCCGGATTCCCTAAGCGGCGGACAGCAGCAAAGAATCGCCATTGCACGCGCCATCGTCAATGAGCCCAAGCTGCTTTTGCTGGATGAGCCCCTGGGCGCCCTGGATTTAAAACTCCGCCAGGATATGCAGTACGAACTGATCCGCCTGAAAAACGAGCTGGGGATTACCTTCATCTATGTGACCCACGATCAGGAAGAAGCCCTCACCATGTCCGACACCATCGTCGTAATGAACCAGGGCTACATCCAGCAGATCGGCACGCCGGAGAAAATTTACAATGAGCCCGAGAACGCCTTTGTGGCGGATTTCATCGGGGATTCCAACATCATCGATTCCATTATGGTCCGGGACGAACTGGTAGAAATTTTAGGAGCAAAGTTTGCCTGCGTGGACAAGGGATTCGGCACCAACCGTCCGGTGGACGTGGTGATCCGTCCGGAAGATGTGGATCTGGTCAAACCCGAAGAAGGCACGCTGCAGGGTGTGGTAACCCATCTGATTTTCAAGGGCGTTCATTATGAAATGGAAGTTACTGCCAACGGATTTGAATGGCTGGTCCACTCCACCGATATGTTCCCCGTAGGGACAAAGGTAGGAATCCGCGTGGACCCCTATGACATTCAGATTATGAACAAACCGTCTTCCGAAGATGAGGAGGCTGTGGGGATCAATGAATAAACCTGTACGGAAAAAAGCCCCCGCCGGGGTATCCTATTTCAATCAGAAAGCCATGACCGCACCCTACCTGTTTTGGTCCGCGGCATTTATTATCATCCCGCTGTGCATGATCTTTTACTACGGGCTGACGGACCGGAGCGGCGCCTTCACCCTGGAGAATATCCTGGCCATCGCTTCGCCCGAACACGCCAAAGCCCTCTGGCTTTCCATCCTGCTTTCCATTATCAGCACGCTGGTCTGTCTTGTCCTGGCCTATCCTTTGGCCATGATCCTGACGGCAAAAAACGTAAGCCATCAGAGCTTCATCGTGCTTATTTTCATCCTTCCCATGTGGATGAACTTCCTTTTGCGGACGCTGGCCTGGCAGACGCTCCTGGAAAAGACCGGGGTGATCAATTCGATCCTCTCCTTCCTGCACCTGCCGTCTTTGGATATTATCAATACACCCTATGCCATTGTGCTTGGCATGGTATACAACTTCCTGCCCTTTATGGTGCTGCCCCTGTATAACTCCCTGACCAAAATTGATCCCAGCGTGGTCAATGCGGCGCGGGATCTGGGCGCCAACGGGGTGCAGACTTTCTGCCGGGTTATTTTCCCGTTAAGCATCCCCGGCGTCATCAGCGGCATTACCATGGTTTTTGTCCCCGCCCTGACCACTTTCGTAATCAGCAACCTGCTGGGCGGCAGTAAAATCCTGCTCATCGGCAATGTGATCGAGCAGGAATTCACCCAGGCCTCCAACTGGCATCTGGGCAGCGGCCTTTCCATCGTATTGATGGTATTTATCCTCATCAATATGGTCCTGACCGCCATATTCGATAAGAAAGGGGAGGGAACTGCGTTATGATCAAAACCACCGCTCAGAAAATCTACGTGGCGCTGATTTTCATTTTCATGTACGCCCCCATCGCCACCCTGATGGTCCTTTCCTTCAACGCCAGCAGGACCCGTGCAAAATGGGGCGGTTTTACGCTGAACTGGTATGTGGAGCTGTTTGCCAACGAAGATATCATGCAGGCTTTGTACAACACCCTGCTGATCGCCTTTTTGTCCGCGCTTTTTGCCACGGTAATCGGCACCGTGGCAACGATCTCCTTTTCGGGGATGAAGAGAAGGAACCGCGCCATTTTTATGAGCATTACCAACATTCCCATGCTCAACGCCGAAATCGTCACCGGGATTTCCCTGATGCTGCTTTTTTTAACCCTGGGCGTCCGGTTTGGATTCGGCACAATCCTCCTATCCCACATCACCTTCAATATCCCTTATGTGATCTTAAGCGTGATGCCGCGGATGAAGCAGTTAAATCCCAGCGTATATGAAGCGGCCCTGGATCTGGGCGCTTCCCCGGCAAAGGCATTTTTCAAGGTCGTTTTCCCCGATCTTCTGCCCGGCATCCTGTCCGGTTTCCTGATGGCCTTTACCATGTCGCTGGACGATTTTATCATCACCCACTTTACCAAAGGACCCGGTGTGGACACTCTGTCCACTAAAATCTATACAGAAGTCAAAAAGGGAATCAAACCCGAAATGTACGCCCTGTCCTCCCTTATTTTTGTGACAGTGCTGATCCTTCTGATCCTGGTCAACAAATCACCAAAGCCAAAGGACAAAGTCCACAAGGCGGAAAGGAATTGAAAATGAAAAGAAAAGGTCTTTGCGCACTTGCGCTCGCATCTCTGGCCGTCGGCGGTATGCTGGCCGGCTGCGGTTCTTCCTCTTCCGGAAGCAACGGCGAGGTCGTGGTCTACAACTGGGGAGAATATATCGATCCCGACACGATCACCATGTTTGAGGAAGAAACCGGGATCAAAGTCATCTATGACGAATTTGAAACCAATGAAATCATGTACCCGAAGGTAGAATCCGGCGCATCCGAATACGATGTGATCTGCCCTTCCGACTACATGATCCAGAAAATGATTGAAAATGACCTTCTGGCCGAACTCAACTTTGACAACCTTCCCAACGCCACGGCCAATATCGGCGAACAGTACTGGGAACAGTCCAAAGGATTTGACCCGGAGAACAAATACTCCGTCCCCTACTGTTGGGGCACCGTGGGTATCCTCTATAACAAAACCATGGTGGATGATCCGGTGGACAGCTGGTCCATCCTCTGGAACGAAAAATATGCGGACAACATCCTGATGCAGGACTCCGTTCGGGACGCTTTCATGGTAGCCCTGAAATTAAACGGCAATTCCATGAATACCACGGATCCGGATGAACTGGCAGCCGCCAGGGACCTGCTTATCGAGCAAAAGCCCCTGGTACAGGCCTATGTGATCGACCAGGTGCGGGATAAGATGATCGGCGGGGAAGCCGCCCTTGGCGTGATCTATTCCGGGGAAGCGATCTATACCCAGAGGGAAAACCCGGATCTGGAATACGTGGTTCCCAAGGAAGGCACCAATGTCTGGATCGATTCCTGGGTAATTCCCAAAAACGCGCCCAACAAGGAAAACGCGGAGAAGTTTATCGACTTCATGTGCCGCGCGGATGTGGCTTTGATGAACTTCGAATACATCACCTACTCCACTCCCAACGTAGCGGCAAGGGAGCTGATCGAGGACGAGGATATCCGCAATTCCGAGATTGCTTTCCCTGATCTGAGCCAGTACAATAATCTGGAAGTCTTCACCTACATCGGGGAAGAAGGAGACTCCTTATACAACGAAATGTGGAAGGAAGTCAAATCCAACTAACTTATCACAAGAATCAGCCGCCGCACGAGCGCCATACCGGATAACGGCTCGTGCGGCGCTTTTTATACGACAGGAATCCCTATAATCATGGAACGAATTCTCACCTACCCGGTCCCCCCTTTGGAAGAAGGGCTTTGCGTAGCGCAGTTTCTCAAAAAACGGCGCTATTCCTCCGCCAATATCACAGACTTAAAAAAGATGGAAGAAAGCATTCTGATCAACGGCTCCCCTGCCTTCATGGTCGCCCGTCTGCACGCGGGGGACGTCCTGACCGTACGGATCCGCGAATTGGTTTCCTCCCCCAAAATCCCGCCCAGCCCGATCCCGTTAAATATCGTCTATGAAGACGAGGATCTTCTGGTGGTCAACAAGCCGGCCGATATGCCCATCCACCCTTCCATGCACAACTACACCAATTCCCTTGGAAACGCTGCCGCCTGGTATTTTGCGCAGCAAAACTGCCCCTTTGTCTTCCGCTGCATCAACCGGCTGGATCACAACACTTCCGGCCTGACCATAATTGCCAAGCACTTAGTCAGCGGCAGCATCCTTTCCTCCATGGTAAAAGGACGGGAAATCCACCGGGAATATCTGGGAATCGTGCGGGGAACCCTGACGCCGCCCTCCGGTACCATTACCGCGCCCTTAGGACGGAAGCCCGGCTCCATCATCGAACGTACCATCGACTTTGAAAACGGGGAATCGGCGGTTACCCACTATCAGGCAATCGCCGTCCGAAACGGCCATACGCTGGTCCGTCTTCATCTGGAAACCGGCCGCACCCACCAGATCCGGATCCACATGAAGTATCTGGGACATCCCCTCATCGGGGATTCCCTTTATAACCCGGATATGGAGTGGATCCAAAGGCAGGCCCTGCACTCATACCGCCTTTGCTTTACACACCCCATCACCGGGGAAGCGATGGAATTTACCTCCCCCCTTCCTAAGGATATGTGCCGGGTGCTTTGGGGAAAACACTGAATTTTCTTTGCAAAATGTTTCAAATAACGGTATACTGATAGAGAATGAAAGGAAAAGACAGGGAGTATTGAATATGGATATGATCAACGAACCCAAAATGCAGATCGCCGTTTTAATCGATTCCGAAAACGTCAGTTCCCGCTACGCCTCCATCATCTTCAATGAGATCGAGTCCTACGGGTTTGCCACGTACCGGAGGATTTACGGCGACTGGACCAAAAACAACGGCTGGAACGAAAACCTCCTTCTGGAAAATTCCATCACGCCCATCCAGCAGTTTGACTACACGTTCGGGAAAAATTCCGCGGATATCGCCATGGTCATCGACGCCATGGATATCCTCTATTCCGGCAACGTGGACGGCTTTTGCCTGGTTACCAGCGACAGCGACTTTACCCGTCTGGCCATGCGCCTCCGGGAAGCCAACATGTATGTAATCGGCATGGGCGAATCCAAAACCCCGGTGGCCCTGACCAAGGCCTGCAACAAGTTCATCCACTTGAACCTGATCTACGAACAGCCTGCCGCTCCTGCGGCGGAAGTTCCCGCTGCAGACGACCACCTGCACGAGGATTACAGCACAGCCAGCATCGCAAAGACCAATGCCGTCACTTCCATCGGTGAAATCGAAGAAGCCATTATTTCCATCGTAAACGACAATGAAAACAAGGGCAAAACCACTTATATGGGAGAAATCGGAAGCCGGTTAAACAGCAAGTTCACCGACTTTGACGTACGAAACTACGGCTATACCAAACTGCTTACTTTCCTTAAGGACAAGTGTTCCAAGCTGGATATCCTAAAGGACAATACCTCTTATACCGTCAACGTCCGGGAGCTGAACAACGTAACCGACGTACAGAAAGAAATCGCCGCCCTCATCCAGAAAAACGGGGGCACCATCGACAATCTGTCCGTTCTTTACGAACAGCTCAAAAAGAAATATCCCGCCTTTGATTTAAAGGACTACGGCTACAGCCGTTTCTCCAGCTTCCTTCGAAGCATCGACAACATCGTTGTCCGCGGCAACGCAGTCAGTGTAAATGTAAAGGCCGCTTCCAGACCCCGCCGGGGCGGGAAAAAAGGATAAAACGCCGCATGCCGCGCAAGTCTTCCTGGGCCGTTCTAGCCTGGGACAAACTTGCGCGGCACGTTTGTTTCTACGCACCCTTATTCTTTCCGGATCACTCCAGGCACGGGAAAGTAATCAGTACTTTGAACAGATCCCCGTCCAGATAGATCTCGAATTTTCCTTTCTGCAGTTCTGTCAGGCTTTTGGCAATGGACAGGCCAAGCCCGCTTCCTTCCGTGCTTCTGGAAATGTCTCCCCGGATAAATCGCTCCGTCAGTTCTTCCGCCCGGATATTCAGCGCCTGGGCGGAAATATTTTTCAGGGAAAAGACAGCGTATTTCTGCCCCTTTTCCTCTTTCATCCGGATTTCCAGATAAACCCGGGTCCCCTCCAGGGCATACTTGTAAACGTTGGAAAACAGGTTTTCCACCACTCTCCAGATCCTTCTGGAATCGGCTTCGATGTAAAGGGGCTTTTCCGGAAGGCTGAGCACTGTCTCCAGGCACTTTTCCCGGAATTTATCGGAAAACTCCCCGCAGGTCTGCTGCACCAGTTCGGAAAGGTTCAGACGTTCCATCTGCAGGGAAATATTGCCGGAAGTAATCTTGGAAGCCTCCACCAGATCGTCCGTCAGCTGCTTTAGGCGCTGGGATTTTGAATCCAGCACATCGATATATCCCCGGATGCGCCCATCCTCGATCTGCTCCCGTTTCAGAAGGTTCACAAAGTTAATGATGGAAGTCAGGGGCGTTTTGATATCATGGGACACATTGGTAATCAGGTCCGCCTTCAGGCGTTCGTCCTTCATACTCTTTTCCACGGCATACTTGATACCCTCTCCCAGCCCGTTGACAGCGTCCGCCAGCTCCCTGTTTTCCCCGTGCATCTTGTCTGCGCTGATTTTCAGCTCAAAATCCCCTCTGCCGATCCTCCGGGTGCTCTCCACGATTTCCTGCAGCGCTTTCTTTTCCCGGTACATCACAAGGATGGCGATCACATCCACTGCGGCAGCGATGAGGATCCCTGCCACCCCGCATCCGCCCAGGACAAGGTTGGCGGACAGAAGGAGCAAAAAGGGCACCAGCGTCCTGACCAGGATACTGCTGTGATCATACAAAGACAGCACGCACCGGCGGATCGTAAGCGCAGCCAGACGGGTCAGGGAATTTTTCCAGAGGGTGTGCGCCTTGCATCTTCTCACCACGCTCAGGTAGAAAAACATCAGCACATAATCCGCCAGGAAAATCACCGCGCCGGCCGCAAAGGGAAACCACAGGGTATGAATCACGTCCTCCCAGTTGTCCGCACAGAATACATAGCCCAGATAGCCGCATCCCAGAACCGCCCCGGTAAGCAAAATTCCCAGCAGCACAAACGGCTCCGTCAGGATCCGGTCCGCTTTGTGCAGGACAATTCCGTATTCCCCTTCCTCTGAAAGGGCTTGCCGGCCCTCGTACCGGGTCAGATGGACAAACAGGAACAAAGACAGGGCAACAAGCAGCACAAAGGAAGCTGCCAGATATCCGTAGTACGGCATCAGCCGGTTAAAAGCGTCCCTGGCCTGGTAGAAATTGTCCTGTGCCGGATAGGAAGTGTCCACCGCCACCCACAGCCTGCTGTTATCCCCGAAAGCATACTGGTAATAGCCCACTTCCTGTTTCATGGTGTCGGCATCCATATGGGTATTGGTCTCGATTTCCGCCCGGTCCGCATTGTAATAAATATATCTGCCGTATTCGGAAAACCGGCGGGTAATCTCCCCCGTATCCAGGCCATAGGGATCTATGTCCGCATTGGTAAACCAATTCATTTCCCCTTCCGTATTCATCTGATAACAGTAACGAAGGTTGGTGGCTTCCGGCGCATAGGCGTCCCGGTTCTCGGAATATTCGGTAAAGTTATAAAACAGTTCCCGGGATGTGGTCTTTAAATCTTCCCGCAGCTGGACGTATTCTTCCGCATCGGAAGCATATTCCGCCAGATCCTTCCCTTCTGCGGAAAAATACCGGGGAACCAAAACGTCCAGGCTGATGATCTCGGCGTCCCCCACATATTTCCCCAGCTCCTGGGCCATCTGCAGATATTCTTCCCGGCTGGAGGGAAGCTCTTCGATCATCTTTAAGGACAGGGAATCCTCCTCCCCGCCGCTTACCAGGCTTTTGATAATGGTGCGGGTTTCGTCGGACTGCTTTTTCCAGTCCCCTGCCGTCAGCTCATTTTGCATGGAAAAAACGCTGGTCCCGTTGGCAAAATAAGAGTTGATCTCATCTTCCGTCCCGTAAACGGTCTCCGTCACAAAACCGAAGTTTCCCCACTTCACCAGATCGTCCAGATAAAAACGCGCCGTGGCCGCCGCCTCCACAAGGTTTTCCTGTCTGTGGGCATATCCGGCTATATCGATCCTCTTTTTCCCGTCATATTCCCCGTCCGTCTCCAGCTGGCTTTTGATCACGGCCATCCGGGTCACGCTGCGGATTTCTTCCTGCAAAATCTCATTGAACAAAGAAGAGTTTTCAAAAGAATCTTTCTTTTCCAGGGGCCCTATGGTTTCGCTGTATACTTTGCCGTTTGTCACCACGGTGACCGTGGAATTACAGGACAGGGCGACGAAAATAACCGCTGCCGCAGCGGCAAAGACCCGCCGTGTAATCAGCCAGAATCCCCTTTTTGCTTTCCCCATGACCTTTTTTTGCTTCATTTTCCTTCCTCTTTACGCCTGCTTCTCGATTTTGTACCCTACTCCCCAGACTACTTTCAGATAGCGGGGTTCTTTGGGATTGATTTCAATTTTTTCCCGGATATGGCGGATATGGACGGCTACCGTATTGTCCGCCCCGATGGCCTCCTCTTCCCAGATGCTCTCGTAAATCTGGCTGATGGAAAACACCCTTCCCTGGTTTTTTACCAAAAGAAGGAGGATATTATACTCAATGGGCGTCAGCTTCACAGCCTCCCCGTCCACTGTCACTTCTTTTGTTTCATCGTTGATCACCAGGCCCCCTGCCTTGAAAACCGCGTTGTTCTCTGCATTCAGGTTGCCCAGCTTCGTATAGCGGCGCAGCTGGGACTTCACCCGGGCCACCAGCTCCAGCGGGTTAAACGGCTTGGTCACATAATCGTCCGCGCCGATATTCAGCCCTAAAATCTTATCCGCGTCCTCGGACTTGGCGGAAAGGATAATAATGGGAATGCTGCTGTACTCCCGGATCTTTAAGGTGGCGTGGATCCCGTCCAGTTTCGGCATCATCACGTCGATAATCAGAAGCTGGATATCATTCTTCTTCAGCGCTGCAATGGCCTGGTCCCCGTCGTAGGCCTTAATCACATGGTATCCTTCCTGCACCAGGTAAATTTCAATCGCTTCCACGATCTCCCTGTCGTCGTCGCAAACCAGTATATTCGTCATCTTCTGTCCCCCTTTTGACACTTTCAATTAAAACAGATAAAAATGAATGGAAAGGCAGGAACTTTCTTAAAATTTTATGAAATCATTCCTTAAGCATGATGAAAGCCCCGAAATTGCCCCTCCTGCCGCCGCTGGCCCGGTGGGAAAACAGATAGTCCGGGTTGCAGCAGGTACAGATATCCGTCACAAAAAGATGTTCCCTCCGGATTCCCGCTGCCAGAAGCACTGCTTCGTTGGCCCGCCAAAGATCCAGCTGATATTTTCCTCCCCCTTTGGAAAAAAGGATTCTTTCCGGATCTACAAAACCGTACCGGCTTTGGGAAAACAGCCGCAGGAATTCTTCCGCCACATCGGCGCTGACCTCATAGCAGTCCCGGCAGATGGAAGGTCCCACCGCAGCCCGTATATTTTCCGGACGGCAGCCGTAATGCCCTTCCATGGCCAGCACCGTGGCCCGTCCCATTTCCTGCACGGTCCCCCTCCAGCCCGAATGGGAACAGCCGATCGCCTTTCTTACAGGATCCACAAACAAAAGCGGCACACAGTCCGCATAAAAGGTGGACAGAATCAGGCCGGGAACATCCGTGACCAGCCCGTCCACATCCGTATAGCCCTTCGGGCGGACCACACCCCGGCCCCGGTCGTTTGCCGTTACTGCCCGTACATTGGCCGTGTGGGTCTGATCCGAACAGACGAAAGCGCCCAAATCCGTATGAAACAGGCGGGCCGTCCTGGCAAAATTTTCCCGGACCGCCAGAGGGTCGTCCCCCCTTGTAAAGCTTAAGTTCATGGAGGCATAGATCCCTTCGCTGACGCCGCCGATCCGGGTGCTGAACATATGCTGTGCGGCCCCGCAGGCTTCCAGTCCGGGAAAAGTCAGGTATTCGATTCCGTTTTCCCTGTTTTGCTTGAGCACCGGACGTCCCGGGTCCTTTCTAATCACTTCCATCTTCCTGCTACCTCCTGTAATCAAACGCATTCCGGATCCACACCATCTTCCCGGCGCAGATTGCCGCCACATCGAAACGCACCTGCCTGTCCGGCGGAATCCTGTGCTGATACAGATACAGCTGCGCGCAGCGGCAGATGGTTCTCTGCTTTTTTTCGGTTACGGCCTCCAGCGCCGTTCCGAAACGGTCGTCACTGCGGTATTTTACCTCCCAGAAAACAAGACAGCCCTGATGATATCCGATCAGATCGATTTCACCACGGCTGCACCTGAAATTGCGCTCCGTGATCACGGCGCCCGCCTCCGTCAGGCAGCGCGCCGCATACTCTTCCCAGAGAGCGCCGGTTTTTCTTTTGTTCATTTTCTTCCTTTGATCATATGAAATGGGTAAGAAAGCTTCTGCGGTGAATGGGCGTAGGTCCGTACTTTTTCAGGGCCTCGATGTGGGACGCAGCGCCGTATCCTTTGTTCGCCGCAAAGCCATATCCCGGATAGACTTTCTCGTATTCTTCCATCAGGCGGTCCCGGGTGACCTTGGCCACAATACTGGCCGCCGCAATGGAAACGCTTTTGGCATCCCCTTTGATAATGGGCACCTGCCGGATCCCCACTCCCGGAATGGTCACCGCATCGTTTAACAGTACGTCCGGCTGTGGGTTCAGTTTTCCGATGGCCTGGCGCATGGCCTCGTAGGTTGCCTGGAGGATATTGATCTCATCGATCCTTTCCGGCCCTACAAATCCCAGCCCGATGCCCACTGCCTCCCTGCAGATTACCTCGTACAGCTCCTCCCTTTTTGACGGGGACAGCTTCTTGGAATCATTCAGGTACAAAATTTCACAGTCGGCGGGCAAAATCACCGCGCCTGCCACCACCGGTCCGGCCAGGGGCCCCCTGCCCACCTCGTCGATGCCGCAGATCAGCCCGTATTCCCGGTACTGATCTTCGTAAAAACGCATCTTTTGAAGCCGGCTTCTTTCCGCTTCCAGCGCCTGGACCCGTTTTAAGGCGCTTTCTACCAGGCTGCGCACGCCGGCCCGGGAATCCTCCCGGTAACAGGCAATCAATCCACCCAGTTCCTCCTGCCGGCAGCTTTTGAATTTTTCCCGGATCTCCCCGATCTTTTCCGCCATCTGTTCCTCCGTTTTCAAGCGTCTGTCATCCTACTGGTGCCGCAGCACCCCGAATTTCCCAAGCGGCCAGATCCGTATCCAGGCTTTCCCGATAATGTCTCTGCGGTGGATGTTTCCCACGCTGGGGTCCCTGCTGTCCGAGCTGTTGTTCCGGTTGTCCCCCAGCACGAAATATTCGTCCTCCCCCAGGGTAATGGGTTCTGCCGCCCTTCCGGCGGCCACCATCACTTCCCTGCCGTAGCTTTCCTGCAGGACTTCCCCGTCGATATAGATCGTCCCCGCCTCGTCAATATACACCGTCTCCCCGGGCATCCCGATGATCCGCTTGATATAATAGGTATCCTCTTCATACTGGAACGGGAATACAATAATATCAAACCGCTGCGGATCCGAAAAGCGGTAGGAAATTTTATCCACGATAAGATTGTCGTTATGGCTCAAAGTAGGCTCCATGGAGCTGCCGTTTACCTGCGTGCGCTGTCCCACAAAAGTAATTACCAGCCAGGTTGCTGCCAGCACCACCAGGATATACAGCAGCGTGCTAAAAACTTCCTTCACGATATTTTTCATGCTTCTTCCTGTCCTTCCTGCGGCCATTCCAGTGAAATCCGTCCCAGGCGCCCGCTCCTGAAATCATCCAAAAGCAGGCGGGCCGCTTTCCCGTAATCCGGCTCCTGCCCGCGCAGATAACAGTTTCTCGCCCGGCAGATTCGCTCCAGCATAACGGCGCCCTTTTCTTCTTCCGTCCCATACCGGGCCGCCAGCACGCCCGGATAAGATTCCGTAAGGAAATCAACCAGATCCAGGGCCAGTTCCTCCGGAATCAGGATCTCATCGTTCATGGAGCCGATGAAAGCAAGCTTCATCCCCACCGCCGGATCCTCGAATTTCGGCCAGAGGATCCCGGGCGTATCCAAAAGCTCCAGCCCTTTTCCCAGGCGGATCCACTGCTTCCCCCTGGTCACCCCGGGCTTATTTCCCGTCTTCGTACAGGCCCTCTTGGCGTAAGAATTGATAAAGGTGGACTTTCCCACGTTGGGAATCCCCGCCACCATGGCCCGCACCGGCCGGTTTAAGATCCCCCTGCGGCGATCCCTCTCCCGCTTTTCTTTGCACACCAGTTCCACTTTCTGCTGGATGGCTTTCAGTCCCACTCCCGCTTTGGCGTTAATTTCCAGTACTGCGATCCCCTGTTTTTCAAACCAGGCCGTCCACCGGGCATTTCCTTTCGGATCCGCTAAATCCGCCTTATTCAGCAGCACCAGGCGGGCCTTGTTTTTTCCCATGGAATCGATATCGGGATTTCTGCTGGACAAAGGCATGCGGGCATCCACCAGCTCGATGATCAGATCGACCAGGCCGATATCCTCCTGCATGGCCCTCACGGCCTTTGTCATATGTCCCGGATACCATTGATAATTCATAACTCCTCCTTAACGGACCAGGCCCCATCCTTCCTGTCCGTTGCTGAAATGAAACCACGCCTTCCCGATAATGGTGCTTTTATGGACCGGCCCGATATTGGCGGAACGGCTGTCCTCGCTGTTGTTGCAGTTATCTCCCAGCACGAAATATTCATCTGTCCCAAGCCGGATTTCGTTTTCCGCGATTCCCGGGGCCGCAATCAGATCCATGTCCTCGTCTCCGTAAGCCTTCCCGTCCACATACAATACCCCGTCCGAAATCAGGACGGTCTGTCCCGGAACGGCCACCACCCGCTTCACATAATAGTGGGCGTTCTCATTCCCGTTGGGCAGAAAAACGATCACGTCCCCTGCTTTCGGGGAAACGATCCGGTAGGAAATCCGGTTGACCAAAATCCCCTGCCCGTTGGTCAGTCCAGGCTCCATGGAAACGCCGATCACCGTAGTGCGCAGCCCTACGAAATAGGTGAACCAAAAAGCCAGAAACACTGCCAGGAAGATACCCGCGGTCCAGCTGAAAATCTCCCGCATCAAAGATGCGCTGATTTTTTTCTTCTTATGATAAAAATGAAGTCCCTTTTTGCTTCTTCTCATGGTTTCTTTCTGTTCATCCGTCGTTTTCTTTCCGTATGCCGTCTCGATTTCATCATTCTAACACAAAACAAAAGAGGAGACAACCCTGCTGGATGCCCCCTCTTTCGATGTCCGCACAGCGGCAAAACCGCCGGTTCTTATCTCAGGACTTCTTTTACCTTCGCGCTCTTGCCGATCCTGTCGCGCAGGTAATTGAGTTTTGCCCTTCTTACTTTACCTTTTCTGACAACCTCAACTTTTTCCACGTTGGGAGAATGAAGCGGCCAGGTCTTCTCCACGCCTACGCCGTTGGAAGTCTTCCTGACGGTGAAGGTCTCGCGGTTGCTGCCGCCCTGCTTTTTGAGTACAACGCCTTCAAAAACCTGGATTCTCTCGCGGTTTCCTTCTTTGATCTTGCCGTACACTCTGACGGTATCGCCCGTCTCGAATGCGGGTACCTCTGCCTTTAACTGTGCAGCTTCAATTTCTCTGATGATTTCGTTCATTGCTCTTCCTCCTGATTCCCGGATGTTCTTAATACGGCTGGCGTAACAGAGGACCATCTCCTGTATTCGCAACATTAGTACTATAGCATAACGGTCTGCCGTTTGCAAGTTCTTTTTCAGGAGATCCAGTAGATTTTTCCCGGGCAGACCCGGAAGCCCATCTTTTTCTGCAGCTGCAAGGACGCCAGATTATCCGTAAAAATATGGCCGTACGGGGTTTTCCCCTGTTCCAGCAGACGGTTGATCAAAAACCGTTCCAGCTGCTGGGCGATCCCCCTGTGACGAAATTTTTCCAGCACGTGCAAAATCCCCATGGAACCCTCTTCATGGGTCCCGATAAATCCGGCCAGTTCTTCCCCTTTTTCTCCCGGCAAAAACGCGCCGTAAAGGATTCCCTGTCCAAGAATCTCCCGCACCCGTTCCCGCTTTTCGATCAAAGGATACAGGGAATGGACAAGATCCGTATACTCTTCCCCGAGGGTACGGACCGCAATTCCTTCCGGCCCCGGCAAAGGGGATTTTTTCGTATAGACCACCTGGAAGCATTCGCTTAGGAATGTTTTTTGGAATCTTCTTTCTATACTTTCCGCCAGAAACCTCTGGTGGCAGGTAAACACTTTTGCATCCGGATCCGCCATGGAAAGCAGCCGTTCCCCGACGTCCGGGTTCTGCGCGGTCACCATATAGACGCCGCTGACCGTGTCTTTTAAGATCACGCCGTCCTCCCGCACGGCCAGCACCTTCGCCTGGCCGTTTCGGATATCCTCGATCATATCCGCATGCAGAAGCCTATCCTTTTTCAAATATTCCAGCGCACGGCCCGGCAGGTCATAGCCTGCATACAGATCCGGACGTCTCTGCTTCGTCCGCTCCACGGACCGTTCTTTCCTCCAGGCGTCCACCTTCGCATGGTCCCCGGACAAAAGCACCTCGGGCACGGGACGCCCGTTCCACACCTCCGGTCTGGTGTACTGGGGATATTCCAGAAGGTTTTCCTGAAAAGATTCCACCTCTCCCGACTCCTGGTTTTTCAGTACCCCGGGCACCATCCGGGCGATGGCATCAATCATCACCGCTGCCGGAAGTTCGCCCCCGGTGAGCACATAATCCCCGATGGAAACATAGTCCGTCACGATTTCTTCCAGCACGCGCTCGTCCACGCCCTCATAATGGCCGCACAGAAAGCAGAGCTCTTCTTCCCCGGCAAATTCCCTTGCCATCTGCTGGTTAAAAACCTTCCCCTGGGGCGTAACGTAGATTACCCGCATGGGACATGCGCTCCCCGACTTTTGGCGCACCGCCTGCCATGCGTCAAAAACCGGCTGCGCCTGCATCAGCATACCGGCGCCGCCGCCATAAGGGTAGTCGTCCACTTTTTTGTGCTTATCCAGCGTATAATCCCGGATATTTACCGCATCCACTTCCAGAAGTCCCCTGTCGGCCGCCCGTCCCAGAATACTGGTATTCAGACAGCCCAGCACCATCTCCGGAAACAGGGTCAAAACATGAAAACGCATTCCGTCATTCCTCCGCTTATCCCTCTGTCCTTTTTCGTCCTGCCTCAAAGCAGGCCGTCGAGCACATGCACCCGCATAACGCCTGCCTGCACATCCACGGAAAGCACGCACTGCCGGATAGCCGGAAGCAGCAGTTCCCTTCCGTCCTCCATCCGGATCTGATAAACATCGTTGGCCCCCGTTTCGATTACGTCTTCCAGCCGTCCCAGGACCGCTCCCGATTCATCTTCCACCGAAATCCCGATCAGGTCCGCAATAAAATACTCGTTTTCTTTCAGCTTCACCGCGTTTTCACGGGTCACAAAAAGGTCGCAGCCCCTGTATTTTTCGATATCGTTTATAGAGTCAATCCCTTTGAATTTAAGAATTGCAAACTGTTTGAAAAATTTCACGTTTTCAATTTCAAGGACAAAGCTTTCCCGGCCGGCCTGAAGGATCACTTCCTTAAGCCGTTTAAACCGTCTCACATCGTCCGTAGTGGGGAAAACCTTCACTTCTCCCCGTACGCCGTGGGTGGAAGAGATGATTCCCACCTTCAGTCTGTCTTCCATCTGTCCCTCCTTTATGACGTTTCCTATCGTATATAAAAAGGGGCGTTCTCCTGTCGGCCGCCCCTCTTTCCTTAGATGATATCTACATCCACTTTTCTGTTGTCCTCCGTCGCGGCAGCCTTTACCACCGTACGGATTGCTTTTGCGATGCGGCCCTGTTTGCCGATCACCTTTCCCATATCAGAGGGAGCGACATGAAGTTCCAGCGTGAGGGTTTTTCCGTTTTCCTTCTCCGTCACAACCACTTCATCCGGATTGTCGACAAGCGCTTTTGCGATCACTTCCACCAAATCTTTCATAATCCACCTCCAAAAGCGTCCCCAAGGGTGACTTTTTATTTCTCGATACCCGCTGCCTTGAAGATCTTTCCAACGATTTCAGTGGGCTGTGCGCCGTTGTTCAGCCACTTTTTCGCCAGCTCTTCATTTACCTTGAAAGTGCTGGGATCCGTATTGGGATCGTAGGTGCCGATTTCCTCGATGAAACGTCCGTCTCTGGGGGATCTGGAATCTGCCACGATAATTCTGTAAATCGGGTTCTTTTTGTATCCCATTCTTCTTAATCTGATCTTGACTGCCATTTTTTCTTACCTCCGAAAATAAATGATAAATTGGTTTGTAATGTCCGTGCTTTCGCACGATTTATCAGAAAGGAAGCCTGAACTTGCCTTTTCTTGCACCTTTTCCTCCCATCAGGGAAGGGAACTGCTTCATCATCTTCTGGCTTTGCTCAAACTGCTTGATGAAGCGGTTGACAACGCTGATATCCACACCCGCGCCCCGGGCGATCCGGTGTTTGCGGCTGGGATTTAAAAGTTTGGGGTTTCTGCGTTCCTCCGGCGTCATGCTCAGCACGACCGCCTCCATACGGGCCAGCTGTTTTTCATCGATCAAAGACTCAAGCTCTGCGGATTTTGCCCCAAGGCCGGGCATCATGCCCAGGATGCTGGACAACCCGCCCATTTTGCGCATCTGCTTCATGCTTTCCAGGTAGTCCTCAAAATCGAACTTCCCTTTCTTCATGCGGGCGGCCATTTCCTTTTCCTTGTCTTCGTCCAGGTCGATGCTGGACTGTACCTTGTCAATCAGGGAAAGGACATCGCCCATACCCAGGATACGTCCTGCCATACGATCCGGATAAAACTGCTCCAGATCGGACAGCTTTTCACCCATACCCACATATAAAATCGGCTTGCCTGTGACTGCCTTGATGGAAAGCGCCGCGCCACCCCTGGTATCCCCGTCCATTTTGGACAGGATCACACCGTCGATTCCGACCTTTTCGTCAAATTCCTTCGCCACGTTGACCGCGTCCTGGCCGGTCATGGCGTCCACTACCAGAAGCGTCTGATGGACGGTAACGTTTTGCTTGATCTCCTGCAGCTCCGCCATCATATCCGCGTCAATATGCAGCCGTCCGGCAGTATCGAGGATGACAATATTGTGTCCGTTCTTCTGTGCGTGTTCGATCGCCGCTTTGGCAATATTCACCGGTTTGTGTCCGGTTCCCATGGAAAAGACGTCCACCTGCTGCTTTTCTGCGTTGATCTGCAGCTGTTCAATGGCGGCCGGCCGGTACACGTCGCAGGCCACCAGCAAAGGTTTCTTGCCTTTTTGCTTGAATTTTCCCGCAAGCTTTGCCGTAGTGGTGGTTTTGCCTGCGCCCTGCAGGCCGCACATCATAAGCACGGTCATGGCCTTTCCGGGCTGGAGGGCAATCTCCACCGTCTCGGAACCCATCAGGGCAGTCATCTCTTCATTGACGATTTTGACCACCATCTGGCCGGGATTTAACCCGTTCATCACATCCTGGCCAACGGCCCGCTCCTCTACGGACTTCACAAACTGCTTGACCACTTTGAAATTGACGTCAGCCTCCAGAAGGGCCATCTTCACTTCTTTGAGGGCGATCTTTACATCCTCTTGCGTCAGCCTTCCTTTGCTTCTTAAGCTTTTGAAAACATTCTGCAGTTTATCCGTTAAGCTCTCAAATGCCATCCGCGTCCTCTCCTGCGCCTCCGTCCCCGACGAAGATCCTCTACAGCTCTTCCAGAATTTTTCTGGCCAGCAGCTTCACATTTTCTTCGGAGCTGATCCGTTCGATCTGCTCCACGGTTTCCTTCACCTTCCCGAACTTTTCCAGAAGATGCAGCCTGCCCTCATATCCTTTCAGCGTCTTGTCGCAGCGCCGGATCAGGTCATGGACCCCCTGCCTGCTGATCCCCTGTTCTTCGGCGATCTCGCTTAAAGACATGTCGTTGAGCACTGCGTCCTCATAAATCCGCTGCTGATGGGGTGTCAACAGCTCCCCGTAAAAGTCGTACAGCAGACCCTGCTCCACAATTTTTTCCATTGTCAGCTCCTCACTCCGGGTAGTGTACTATAAAAGTTTTTGGCTGTCAAGTATTTTTTCTTTACAGCTTTCGGGAGAAAAGCTGAAGTCTCATTTTTTACATTACGGTACGCACCAGTTTGGGACGGTATCCCCCCTGCTCCAGTGCCTGCATAATCTCGTTTTTGTGCTGCGTGCCGAAAGCTTCCATGGTAATGCGCAGTTCCACGGCAGCGTTGCGGTTGATGGAAACAAACTGGTTGTGGGACAGCTTGATGACGTTGCCGCCCAGTTCTGCCACGACGCCGGATACCTTATGCAGCTCGCCCGGTTTGTCCGGCAGAAGTACGGACACCGTAAAGATCCGGTCCCGCAGGATCAGTCCCTGCTGCACCACGGAAGACATGGTAATTACATCCATGTTCCCTCCGCTTAAAATCGCCACCACTTTCTTTCCCTTCGCGTCCAGATATTTCAGCGCCGCCACGGTTAAAAGGCCGGAATTTTCCACCACCATCTTGTGGTTTTCCACCATATCCAAAAAAGCCACTACCAGCTCCGCGTCCTCCACAGTAATAATATCGTCCAGATTTTCCTGGATGTAGGGGAAAATCTTCTCGCCCGGCGTTTTTACCGCCGTGCCGTCGGCAATGGTATTGACCGCAGGCAGCGTGGTCACCTTGCCGTTTCTTAAGGACTCCTGCATACAGTTGGCATTGGCAGGCTCCACGCCGATCACCCGGATTTTAGGATTCAAAAGCTTTGCCAGGGTGGAAACCCCGGCCGCAAGGCCCCCGCCCCCGATGGGTACCAGGATATAATCCACCAAAGGCAGTTCCTTGATGATCTCCATGGCGATGGTCCCCTGTCCGGTGGCTACGGCCAGGTCGTCGAAAGGATGGACAAAGGTATATCCGTGCTCTTTTGCCAGCTCATAGGCTTTTGCGCAGGCTTCGTCATACACGTCCCCATACAGCACCACCTCGGCCCCGTATCCTTTCGTCCGGTTGACCTTGATCAGCGGCGTGGTGGTAGGCATCACGATGGTGGACTTCACCCCGTAGCACTGCGCCGCATAGGCCACGCCCTGGGCATGATTGCCCGCGGAAGCGGTGATGACACCCTTCTGGCGCTCTTCCGGCAAAAGGGTGCTCATTTTATAATAGGCCCCCCGCACTTTATAGGCCCCGGTAAACTGCATGTTTTCCGGCTTGATATATACCTTCGCGCCGGTCTGCTGGCTGAAATAGTCGCTGTAAACCAGTTTTGTTTCCAGCGTCACCTTTTTTACCACTTCCGCAGCTTCCTCGAACGTTTCCAGCGTCAGCATCTTTTTTTCTTCCATTTCAGTCATTCCCTTCTTCTGTCGTCCTGATGTCAAACAGCGCGTTTACAAACTGATTTGCATCGAATTTCTGCAAATCCTCTATGGTTTCGCCTACCCCGATGTATTTTACCGGGATATGCAGTTCGGACTGGATGGCCACCGCAATCCCGCCTTTGGCTGTCCCGTCCATCTTCGTCAGGATGATCCCCGTCAGGTCTGCCACCTGGGAAAATTCCCTGGCCTGCGCCAGGGCATTCTGTCCGGTAGTGCCGTCCAGGACAACCAGGTTTTCCCGATGGGCGTCCGGAAATTCCCGGTCGATGATCCGGTTCATCTTTTTGAGTTCTTCCATCAGGTTTTTCTTGTTATGAAGCCTCCCGGCAGTATCGCACAAAAGCACGTCGATATGCCTGGCTTTTGCCGCATGTACGGCGTCGTAGATGACGCTGGCCGGATCGGAGCCTTCCCGGCCGCCGATCATGTCCACCCCGGCGCGGTTGGCCCATTCTTCCAGCTGCTCTCCCGCCGCCGCCCGGAACGTATCCGCCGCCGCGATCAGCACCCGCCTTCCCTGGGCTTTGAGTTTGCCCGCCAGCTTTCCCACGGAAGTGGTTTTCCCTACCCCGTTGACGCCGATGACCAGCACCACGGACTGCTTCGTTTCAAAATCGTAGGCGGTTTCCCCCACGTCCATCTGTTCCCGGATGCTGTCGATTAAAAGCTGCCTGCAGGCCTCCGGCTCCCGGATGCCCTGTTCCTTTACCTGTTTTTTAAGACGCTCCAAAATGGCGGCGGTGGCGTTGACGCCAAGGTCCCCCATAATCAGCGTTTCTTCCAGCTCTTCATAAAAATCGTCGTCGATGGAAGAAAATCCGGAAAAAATGGAATCAATCCCCTTGACGATGTTGTTCCTGGTCTTGGTCAGCCCTTCTTTCAGCCGGGCAAAAAAACCTTTCTTTTCTTCACTCATTCAAAAAATCCCCCTTCTAATCGGTCAGTTCCTTATCAATCAGGTTTACGCTTACCAGTGTGGACACGCCTTTTTCCTGCATGGTGATTCCGTACAGGCGGTCTGCCGCTTCCATGGTTCCCCGTCTGTGGGTGATGACAATAAACTGGGTATGGGCGGTAAGCTTGTGCAGATATTTTGCGAACCGTCCTACGTTGCTGTCGTCCAGGGCGGCTTCGATTTCATCCAGAAGACAGAACGGCGAAGGCTTTAGGTTCTGGATGGCAAAGAGCAGGGAAATGGCAGTAAGGGCCTTTTCCCCGCCGGAAAGCTGCATCATGTTCTGCAGTTTCTTCCCGGGCGGCTGCGCGATGATGCGGATGCCCGCTTCCAGGATATCCTCATCCTCCATCAGCTCAAGCGTCCCTTTCCCGCCTCCGAACAGCTCCTTAAACACTTTATCGAATTCCCGGCCGATCTGGGCGAATTTTTCCTTAAACTGCCGCCGCATGGCTTCGTCCAGTTCCCGGATAATCCCTGTCAGCGTCTTTTCCGCCTCTACCAGGTCGTCGTGCTGGTTCTTTAAAAACGTATACCGCTCCATCAGGTTTTTATAATCTTCGATGGCGTTTACGTTCACATCCCCCAGCTTTTTGATTTCGTCCTTTACCGCCGCCGCTTCCTTTTTCATGGCCGCCAGATCCGTCAGCGCCTCATCCCGCAGGGCCATGGCGTCCCGCAGTGTCACTTCATACTCGCTCCACATATAGCTGATCTGGTTTTCCGCCGTTTCTTCCACCTTTTCCTTCTGGGCGTTTAAACGGTACACTTCCTTATCCAGGGCGTTCATCCGTCCGGACAGCTCTTCTCTGACCGCAAAAAAGCTTTTCTGCTTTGCAGACAGCTCTTCTTTCCTGGCCGTATCGCGGGCCAGCTTTTCCTGCGCGTCGGACTGGGAGGTATGGGAAGCTGCAATGGTCTTTTCCAGTTCCAGGATGTTCTTTTCCTTCTCCTCGATCTCTGCCTTCCCGTTTTTTAATCCTTCCTCCACTTCCGAAAGCTCTGCCCTGTAACGGTCGCTCTCTGCTTCCAGACGGTTTTCGTTGGTTTCAAAAAATCCAAGCTGCTGCCGGATCTTTTCCATTTCCACTTCCTGCTCGTTTAACGTCTCCGTCTGGCAGGACTCTTCTTTCCTTTTTTCCGTCAGCTCCGCCTGGAAAACGGCAATCTCTTCTTCCAGCTGTTTTTCCCTGGATTCAGACTCCGTCAGTTCCAGCGCGATTTTCTGCCGGTTCTCCCGGATCTCGGCGGCCTGTTTCTCGATTTGGGCCTCTTCTTTTTTCAGGTCCCCGAATCCAGCCTCCGTCTGGGATTTCTTCTCCTGGGCCGCCAGTACATTAAGCCTTGCGGTGTTCTGCCGGATAAAGGCCTCCTGCAGCTTTTCCCGCCCTTCTTCCAGTTCCATCCTAAGGCGGTTGCGCTCGCTTTTGACCTGCTCGATGGCGTCCAGAAGGCCGTCAATTTCCATCAGGCTTTTTTTGACCCTGGCCTCCAGCTCATCCATTTCCCTGCGCCGGCCCAGCAGATTGCTGCTGTTTTTAAAGGCGCCGCCGCTGATGGCGCCTCCCGGCACCAAAAGTTCCCCTTCCAGCGTAACAATCCGGAAGGAATAACCGTATTTTTTGGCCAGCTTCACCGCATGGTCCACCTGGTCCACCACCAGGATCCGGCCCAACAGGGATTTCGCCACATCCTCATAGGCTTTTCCCACCGTTACCAGTTCATGGGCCAGCCCCAGCACCCCGGGCTCGGACAGCGCTTCCTTCTGTTTAAAGGCCTGGGCATTTTTCACGCTCGTTAAGGGAAGGAAGGTGGCCCTTCCGCCCCTGGTACGCTTCAGATAAGAAATCATCCGTTTGGCGGTATCCTCGTCTTTGGTCACCACATTCTGGATGCTGCCGCCCAGCGCCGTTTCAATGGCCACTTCATATTTCTTTTCTACTTTGACGATGTCGGCCACCACGCCGATGATGCCGGGTTCTTCGTCCTTTTGCTCCATCACCCGGCGGACGCTGCCCCCGTATCCTTCATAACGTTCCGTCAGGTTGGTCAAAGCGTCCAGCTTGGACTTTTCCTGATGATAGGTCACCTGGGTATCCCGAAGCTGTTTGTCCTTTTGCGCCAAATCGTTCCTGGCCGCCGACAGCTGCTCTTCCAGCCGGGACTGCTGCGCGTTTCTCTGCTCGATTTCCCGGTTTACTTCCTCGAAAACCGCATTGAGCTCTTTGATGGCTTCCTCCTGCAAAACTTCGTCGGACTTGGCCTGCAGCAGGCGGGAATTGAGCTGCGCCCTGCGGATCTGGAGCTGTTCCGTCATGGTATCCAGCCGCCCCGCCCCGGATTTGATGGCCGCCCTCTGATTGAGGATCTCGATAATGGCGTTCTTTCCGGACTCCACGGAAGTATTGAGCTGCGCAATCCTCTCCCTGGTCGCTTCCAGCGTCCCAGACGCCCTGTCACGGCTTTCCTGCTGCTTTTGAAACTCTGCCTCAATCCCGGCTTTTTTGGCAAGCAGCCCTTCCATTTCTTCCCTGCGGGAAGAAAGTTCCCCTTCCAGGGTCTGTCTGCGTCCTTCCAGATGCTCCCCGTTTCCCGTAAGGGAACGGATTTTTTCTTTTAAGACGGCGATTTCCCCTTCCAGTTTCCCGCGCAGCACGGAAGTATCCGTCAAAAGCGCCCTGGAGGCTTCCATCTCCTTTTCCAGCCGTTCGATTTCGCTTTGGCCTTTTTCGTATTCTTCCCGGATCCCTTCGTATTTTTCCGTCGTCTCTTTCAGATCCCCGCTGGCAATGGAAAGCTTTTCCTGCGTCTGGGCCAGCTGTTCGCGAAGCCTTTCGTTTTCCAGCAAAAATACGTTCACATCCAGGTTTTTTAAGATTTCCTTTTTCTTTAAATAAATCCTTGCCTTTTCCGACTGTTTTTCCAGCGGGGCAACCTGCTTTTCCAGTTCGGTCAAAATATCCGTCACACGCAGCAGGTTTTGCTTTTCGGCTTCCAGCTTTTTCACCGCGCTGTCCTTACGGCGCTTGAACTTGACAATGCCGGCCGCTTCGTCAAACAGTTCCCTGCGTTCCTCCGGTTTCCCGCTTAAGATCCGGTCAATCTGTCCCTGTCCGATAATGGAATAGCCCTCTTTGCCGATACCCGTATCGTAAAAAAGCTCATTCACGTCCTTTAACCGGCAGGGCGTGTTGTTGATCAGATACTCGCTCTCCCCGGACCGGTACAGCCTTCTGGCCACGGTCACTTCATCGTAATCGATCGCCAGCTGGTGATCGGAATTGTCCAGCGTAATGGCTACATAAGCATACCCCAGGGGCTTTCTCAACTCGGTACCGGAAAAAATAACGTCCTGCATACTTGCGCCGCGCAGCTGCTTGATCCGCTGTTCGCCAAGCACCCAGCGCACCGCGTCCGCCACATTACTCTTTCCGCTGCCGTTTGGCCCCACAATTCCGGTGATCCCGTTGTGAAACTGAAAATCGATCTTATTGGCAAAGGATTTAAATCCGTGTACTTCAATACTTTTTAAATACATGTATACTCCTTACCGGTTTCGCAGATTCAGAATCGCCTCATAGGCAGCCTGCTGTTCCGCCGCTTTTTTCGTCCTACCCCTCCCGCTGCCCAGGCACTGTCCATCCAGGCGCACTTCCACCCAAAACTCCTTGCTGTGGTCCGGCCCCAGTTCCCCTTTGAGCTCATATTCCAGACGGTTCTCCCCTTCTGCCTGCACCATTTCCTGCAGCACCGTTTTGCTGTCATAAAACAGGATCTTATTCTCCAGGTCCGACAGCACAAACCGGTGGATGAAAGCGTGGGCCGCCCCAAAGCCGCCGTCTAAGTACAGCGCCCCGATCAGCGCCTCCATGGCGTCCGAAGTAATGGATTCCCTATGTCTTCCCCCGGTGGCTTCCTCTCCCCGGCCAAGAAGCATATACTCTCCCAGCTCCAGCTCCCTGGCGCAGTATGCCAGCGCGGGTTCGCAGACCATGGAGGATCTTAATTTGGTCAGTTTCCCTTCCGGCAGGCTGGGGTTTTCATGGAAGAGAAAGTCGCTTGACACCAGTTCCAGCACCGCGTCTCCCAAAAACTCCAGTCTTTCATAGTCTTTGAGCTTGTTGATTTTTTGCTCATTGGCATAGGAACTGTGGGTCAGCGCCTGCTTTAAAAGCCCCTTTTCCCGAAACCGGTATCCGATCCGGTTTTCCAGTTCCTCCATTGTATAAGTTCTCATTTTTACCTCCCTGTGCCTGAAAAAGGGCCGCCGCACCAATCCGTCAGCCAGCATCCCGGTCCCAAACCCTACTGCTGCCATCCGTTTTGTACAACAGCCCTCTGCATACCGCAGTCCTTATCCTTTTTCCGCCCTCCTAATCAGCTCCACCGCCTCTTTCACGGTAGTGACTTTTTCCGCTTCCGATGCAGGGATCTCAATTCCAAAGGCATCCTCGATCCCCATGATAATCTGATATACATCAAGGGAATCCGCACACAAATCTTCCACAAAGGTCGTCTCTTCCGTCACTTCTCTCGGGTCTACACTGAGCACCTCCGCAATCACCTGTCTGAGCTTCTCCAGTTCCATGTCAGCCTTCTTCCTTTGCAGCCGCAAGGCTTTCTTTGATCTTGCCGATGATATCCTGCTTACGGAAAGTAACGCACTGCAAAACAGTATTTTTGATTTCCACGGCTTTGGAACTTCCGTGGGTCTTGACTACCAGTCCCTTCAATCCCAGAAGCGGCGCCCCGCCGTACTGTTCCAGGTCAAACTCCTTGAGCGTCTGCTTCAGGGCGGGCTTGACCAGCAGGGCGCCTATTTTGCTGCGCACGGAACTCATCATCCCGCCTTTCACCTTTTTGATCAGGGTAGCGCCCACGCCTTCGTAGAGCTTGACGATGACGTTGCCCACAAAGGCTTCGCAGACAATCACGTCCGCATATCCTGCCGGGATCTCCCTGGCCTCTATGCTTCCGATAAAGTTGATATCCCTGCATTCCTTCAGCAGCGGGAACGTCTCTTTCACAAGCGCGTTTCCTTTTTCTTCTTCCGCGCCGATATTGACAATGGCGACTCTCGGATTTTTCACTCCCACCACATGTTCCATATAGATGGAGCCCATCCGCGCAAACTGTACAAGATGGGAAGGCCTGGCATCCACGTTGGCCCCGCAGTCAATGAGCAAAGAAACCCCTTTTTCCGTAGGGATCAGCGGCGCCAGCGGAGGTCTCTCCACGCCTTTGGCCCGGCCCACAAGCACCTGTCCGCCCACAAGCACCGCCCCCGTACTGCCGGCGGATACAAAAGCGTCACAGGTCCCGGACTTCACCAGTTCCAGTCCGCGGACAATGGAAGAATCCTTCTTTTTCCGAATGGCGTTCACCGGGGGTTCTGCCGTTTCGATCACTTCCGTCGCGTTGACGATCTCCACCCTGTCTTTCGGGTAGCTGCAGGAAGCCAGCTCCTTTTCGATCACCTCCTGCCTGCCTACCAGAAAAACCTGAATCCGGCCGTCTGCCTCCACGGCCTGCAGCGCGCCCTTTACGATCTCCGCCGGGGCATTGTCCCCGCCCATGGCATCCACTGCCACTTTCACAAACTCCGCCATCTTTGCCATCCGTCCTTTCCATCGCGTCCGCCCGTTTTCAGGCCTTCGCCTCATACGTTTTTGCCGCCCTTTTGCAGCAGGCCGGCATTATGTTTACTATACTAAACTCCCGGGGAAAAGTCAATTTTCCTGTCGTATAAAAAAACTGCTGCAACGGACTGAACTGTCCATGCAGCAGCTTTCTTTTCTGCTTAAGCTTCTACCTTAACGATCTCGCGCTTGTTATAAGAACCGCAGGCCTTGCAAACTCTGTGAGGCATCATCAGTGCGCCGCATTTGCTGCACTTTACCAGCGTGGGTGCGCTCATTTTCCAGTTCGCTCTTCTCTTGTCTCTTCTGGACTTGGAAGACTTATTCTTAGGACAGATAGACATCGTTACACCTCCTTATTCGCGTTAAAGACATCCATAATTGCCGCCATCCTCGGATCAGGAACGAATGTATCGCAGCCGCACGCTCCTGTGTTCAAATCCTTCCCGCATACGGGACAGAGTCCTTTGCAGTCGGGTCTGCACAATACCTTCATAGGCCAGCTTGTCATAATTTCATTTTGAATCAGGCAGTCTGTGTCCAGCGTATAACCGTCCATGAAATCCGCCTGTTCCTGCGCCTCTTCCTCAGAGGCCCGGTCAGGCGCCACCACCTGTCTTGCAAACTGCAGCAAAAAGGGGTACTCCACTTCCCTCAAGCATCTGTCGCAGGGGATTACCGCCGTCAGCTTCCCGGACACCTCTGCCAGCGCTTTGCCCGGCTCGGTATTCGTCAGCCGAAGGGAAAAAGCGGTGCAGTCCCGCACAGGATAGGAAACGCCCTGATGCTCCAGCTGTGTGAAGCCGGCCGGGATCTCCTTTTCCACAACCCTGCCTTCGGATGTAAAAACATCTGTTATATTCACTAACATGACATACTCCTGACGTCCGATAAAATCATACAGACTTTATCCACACTCAACAAATTATACCCGGCACACCCCGGTTTGTCAACAATTTTTTTATCCTTCCCTCACGATCCCGTGGTCCAGCAGAAATTCCTTCCATACCTGGTAATACTTGGCTTTCAGGTGGATCTGGTCAAAGGTCCAGTCCCCGTGCAGATTGCCGTTTTCATCGCAGACCGCTTCGTTGACGTCGATATAAAAAATGTCCTTTTTATCTTCCAGCGTTGCAATTTCCACGTTCCGGATATTGATATTGGTATTGTTAAAAATCGGATCCGATGCGTTCTTCTCTCCCGCCACCCGCATGATCCCTTCCACAAACACAATGGCTTGCGGCTGCAGCTGGCGGATCCGGTAAACGGCCCTGGCATATTCCTCGAAAAAGGATTCCGGCGTCCCCGTTCCCATCTCATTGATCCCGACCATCAGATAAATTTTGCCGAAGCTGTGCCGTTCCAGCGCCTGGGTCAGGGTCAGGTCCTCCCCCTCTTCCCGGATAAAGGCTTTTTCCTTTGCAAACAGGTCGTATACCGTCAGGGACGTCCGGCAGTAAAAGGTGGCTCTTTCTTCAATCCCCCCGTATTCCAGAAGGCCCTGGGTCCTGGAGTCCCCGATGAAAAGGGCGTCGTCAAAATAGTCCTCCTCAACCCGGCAGAATTCATAGGTTTTCTCTTCCTCCGGGGGCTGTGTTTCTTCCGGTTCCGATTGCGGCTGTGGTTCCGATTGCGGTTCCGATTGCGATTCCGATTCCGGTTGCGGATCCGGGACCGGTTCTTTGGTCTGTTCTTCGTTCGCTGCCTGGTTTTGGGTTTCCGGCTGTACTTGCGCCATGACGCTTTGTTCCTCCCCGCTCCAGGGATAGACGCCTTCTTTTATTCCCCAAAAAACCGCCCCCAAAGGAGGGGTCATCACCGTTTTTCCCTCATATCCGGCATAAGCCTTATCCAGATTCACGGCGCCTGTTATCTCCGCTGCAATGGCGGTAACGGACAGGATCAAAAGCAGCGGACACTTGTGCAGGAATTTCATACGTCCTTCCTCCTTTAAAAATTGGCATACATAAAAGGATTGTTCGCTGCGTTGGCCATCCGGTATACGGCGATCCAGAACACCGCCGCCAGCAGGAGCATCACGACCGTGTTCCTCCTATGCTTTTCGCACCAGATTCCCACTGCCGGAATGCAAAAAAGGACGGCTGCGGCCAATGTGGGCGCAAAAATCGTCAGCTCTTTGAGGAAATCCCCCGCGTATACGGTTTCCCCTGTCCCAAAAAAAGGAAACAGGCGGGTAAAATACAGGCCGGCCTGGGGCAGGGATTCCACGGCAAACAGGATCCATGTCAGGGGGATCACAAGCAGGACATACAGATGGGACAGGATCCTGTGTTCTGCCAGGAACCGTCCCAGCCACAGCTTTTCTGCCACGATCAGCAGCCCCAGGCAAAGGCCCCAGACCAGGAAATGGATCCCGTTTCCGTGCCAGAATCCCGTCAGCAGCCATACCGCCAGAAGGTTTAACACGGTCCGCTTCGTCCCTTTCCGGCTTCCTCCCAGCGGGATGTATACATAATCTTTAAACCAGCTTCCCAGCGTCATATGCCATCTGCGGTAAAACTCACTGACGGACCGGGACGCATAGGGGTAGTGAAAGTTTTCGATTACCGGAAAGCCGATCATCTGCCCGATCCCCACCGCCATCAGGGAATACCCCGCGAAATCAAAATACAGCTGCAGGGAATAGGCCGCCATCCCCAGCCACGCCAGAGGTGTAGAGATGCTTTCAAATCCCACTGTCTGCACATCGTTCCACAAAATTCCCAGCCGGTCCGCTATAAGCACTTTCGCCGCCAGTCCCGCTACAAGATACTTCAGACCGTCTTCCACCCTTGTCAGCCTGTAGGTTTCGCAGGTCAGCCCCTTTAAGGCATCCTCATACCGCATGATAGGGCCGGACACAATCTGCGGGAACATGCACAGATAGGCGGCCAGACGCAAAAAAGACCTCTCCTCCGGAATTTTTTTCCGGTAAACGTCCGCCAGATAGGAAAGACTTTTAAACGTATAAAAACTGATTCCCACCGGAAGCAGGAACGAAGCGTCAAACGCGTTGGAAAGCTTGAAATAAACCAGCAGCCCCACATTGCAGGCTACCGCTGCGGCCATCCACCTTTTGGCTCCCTTTCCCACGGTGCGGCCGAACAGATAGTTCACCAGCGCCATCCCCAAAAGCAGGAAAACGTATTGCGGATCCCCCAGGGCATAAAATACAATGCTGCAGGAAAACAGCACAAAGAGTTTGAACCGGTCCGGCACTGCAAAAAAGAGGAGTAAAAAAAGAGGCAGGTATCGAAACAGAAACTCCAGACTGCTAAATACCAGCGTATTTAACTCCATCAGTTTTTCCATTTCGATTCCTGCCATTTTCTGTCCGCTCCTTTTTTACCGGTCCGCCTTTTCTGCGGTCCTGCAGCAGACAGTCCCTATTTTATGAGGGCATATGTCTGCCTTGCAATTGCCAGTTCCTCGTTTGTCGGAATCACCAGCACTTTCGTCGCAGACTCCGGGGTGGAAATCACCATGTCCTTCCCCCTCTTTGCATTCGCCTCTTCGTCCAGGGTAATTCCCAGATATCCCAGGTAATCCCCGCAGATCATGGTGCGCATGATAGGGCTGTTTTCCCCTACCCCGGCCGTAAAGCAGACAGCGTCCACCCCGTTCATGGCCGCCGCATAGGCGCCCACATATTTGGCCGTCCGCAGGGCATACGCTTTCAGGGCGCGCGCCGCATTTGGATTTTTCTCCTTTTCCCAGGCATCTTCCAGATCCCTGAAGTCGGAAGAAAATCCGTCCGAAAGTCCAAGCACTCCCGATTCCTTATTCAGCATATTTGTAATTTCTTCAATGGATTTTCCTTCCTTATGGGCGATGAACTCAATCACCGCAGGATCCACGTCCCCGCTCCTGGTGCCCATAATCAGGCCTTCAAGAGGGGTAAGTCCCATGGAAGTATCCACACATTTGCCATATTTTACGGCGGAAACGGACGCGCCGTTTCCCAGATGGCAGACAATGAGCTTCAGTTCTTCCACCGGTCTGCCCAGCACCGCAGCCGCCCGTTTGGAAACATAGTCGTGGCTGGTGCCGTGAAATCCGTATCTTCTGATCCGGTACTGTTCATAATACCGGTAGGGAATGCCGTACAGATAGGCTTCTTCCGGCATGGTCTGGTGAAAGGCCGTATCAAAGACCGCCACCATGGGGACCCCCGGCATCAGCGCTTTACAGGCCCTTATCCCGATGAGGTTGGCCGGATTGTGCAGGGGCGCCAGGTCGCTGCACGCGGCGATTTCATTCTCCACTTCCGGCGTAATCAGCGTAGCGCCGGAAAATTTTTCCCCGCCGTGCACTATCCTGTGTCCCACTGCCCCGATCTGCGACAGATCCTTTACCACCCCGGTTTCCGGATTGGTCAAAACGTCCAGCATGAGCCGGATCGCTTCCCTGTGATCCGCCATGGGCACCTGCTTTTTCTGCTTGGCGCCGCCGGCCGGCGTGAAGCTGATCTGGCTTGCGTCGATCCCGATTCTTTCACATAAACCTTTCGCAATCAGCTCCTCCGTATCCGCGTCGATCAGCTGGAATTTCAGAGAAGAGCTGCCGCTGTTGATAACCAGTATATTCATTTTACCCCCGTCCTTTTCCTTTTTTGCCGCCTGTCCCATCCAGGCATTGGAACAGCGTTTACAGAAGCTGTGCCTGTACCGCTGTCAGCGCTACTACCCCGACGATATCCTCCCAGGAACATCCTCTGGAAAGATCGTTGACCGGCTTGGCGATCCCCTGCAGCATCGGTCCGTAGGCCTCTGCCTTCGCCAGCCTCTGCACCAGCTTATAGCCGATGTTGCCGCAGTCCAGGTTCGGGAAAATCAGGACGTTGGCCTTGCCCGCCACTTCGCTGCCGGGCGCTTTGGATTTTGCCACCTGGGGGACCAAAGCCGCATCCGTCTGCAGCTCCCCGTCCAGCGTCAGGCCGGGATACTGCTCGTGGGCAATCTCCACCGCACGCACCACCTTATCCACCAAGGGGTGCTTGGCGCTTCCTTTTGTGGAATGGGACAGCATGGCGATAATGGGCTTGGCGCCCACCAGGGTCTTAAAGCTCTTGGCGCTGGTATCGGCAATGGCTGCCAGCTCCTCCGAAGTGGGATCCTGGTTCAGGCCGCAGTCCGCAAACAGGAAGGTGCCGTTTTCCCCGTATTCGCAGTCGGGCACATCCAGGATAAAGAAGCCGGAAACCAGCTTCACGCCGGGCGCCGTCTTTAAAATCTGCAGTGCAGGCCGCAGGGTATCTGCGGTGGCGTGGCACGCCCCGGCCACCATACCGTCCGCGTCGTTGGCTTTTACCATGATCACGCCGAAGGTTAAGTTATCGCTCAACAGGATCTCCCTGGCCTTTTCCGGCGTCATCCCCTTATGTTTCCTTGTTTCGTATAAAAGCTGCACATACTCATCCAGCTTGTCGCAGGCACGGGGATCTACCACTTTGACGCCCGTCAGGTCAACTTCCAGCCATCCGGCGCCGTCCATGATCTTTTCCTCATTCCCCACCATGATGATATCCGCAATGCCTTCTTCCAGAATATGCGCCGCAGCAATCAACGTTCTCTTATCGTTGGTTTCCGGCAGAACGATCGTTTTTCTGTCTGCCCTCGCCTTTTCTTTGATGATGTCGATATAAGACATACCCCTTGTACTCTCCTTTCAAACCTTCTCTGTCTCTCTTGCTTTGCAGCTAAATAAATTATACCATTTTCATGTGTGTATACAAGGAGTTTTTCTTGAATTTCTTGTACAAAATCCAGCACATCGCATTGCTTTTTCCCCGGACGGCATGCTATGATTTTCTTCACTGAAATGATTTTTGATCCGCATGGGAGGAACCGCCATGAAAATCGCAGGCGTCATCGTAGAGTATAACCCGTTTCACAACGGCCATCAGTATCATCTTGCCCGCACCCGGGAAATCACGGGCGCGGATTTCGTGGTGGCCGTCATGAGCGGGGATTTCGTCCAGCGCGGGGAACCTGCCCTGCTGGACAAGTATACCCGGGCCAGGATGGCGCTTTTGGGCGGCGCGGACCTTGTGCTGGAACTGCCGGTGCCTTTTGCCTGCGGCAGCGCGGGGGATTTTGCTTCCGGCGCAGTGGCCCTGTTAAACCGGCTGGGCACGGTGGACGCTTTGTGCTTTGGCAGCGAATGCGGGCGTATAGAACCGCTGTGGTCTTTGGCGGGCCTTCTGGAAAAGGAATCCCCTTCTTTTTCGGGGTCCCTTCGCCAGGGGCTTAAACAGGGGCTCCCCTATCCCCAGGCCCGGGCCCGGGCCCTTGGGGCGGCTTTTGAAGAACCGGCTCTGCCCCTTCTTTCCTCCCCAAACAATATCCTGGGGCTGGAATACTGCCTGGCCCTGCGGCGGCAAAACAGCTCCATCCGCCCGGTCACCCTTTCCAGGCGCGGCAGCGGGTACCATGCCTCCGACCTGGCCCCCGGCAGGCAGGGACAGGATTTTCCCTCGGCCCTTGCCATCCGCCGGGCCTTACGTTCGATAAAAGACAAAGACCCGGCGCTGCCGGATCCCTGTTCTTTCCTCCCCTCCTGTGTTCCCAAGGCTGTCCGCCCCCTGTGGCAGACCCTTCTGGAAGAAAGGCGGTTTCTTTTTCCCGCCGACTTTACGCCCTTTTTAAAGTACCGGCTTCTCTACGGCGCTTCCGAGGATTTTTCCTCCTTTGCGGACGTCTCCCGGGAACTTGCCGGAAAACTGGCCAAAACCGGCACGGCCTTTTTGGACTGGGACGACCTGTGTCTGCGCCTGAAAACAAAGGAACTTACCTTTTCGCGGATCAGCCGCGCCCTCTGCCACATCCTCCTGTCCATCCGTCAGGAAGATGTGCAGAGGCTGCGCGCGACAGGCTATGTGCCCTACGCGCGTATCCTCGGACTGCGCCGAAGCAGTAGCGCACTTTTGTCCTCCATCAAAAAAAACAGCAGCATCCCCCTGATCTCCAAGCTGGCGGACGCACGCGCCCTGCTTTCTTCCGAAGATTTTTTGCTTCTGCAGACGGATATACGGGCGGCGGATCTTTACGAAAACGCCCTTGCCCTTCGCACCCGTACCGTCCCCGTAAACGAATACCAAAAGCAGTTCCCCATCCTGCCCTGACCGGCGCTTTTAAAGAAGGGCGGGCAGCGACGCAGCCACTTCGTAAAGCCACTTTTCCTTCACTTCTTCCACCTGCCCGCAGTCGCACAGACGGGCCACTTCCGGATCCATGGGGATTTGGCCCATGGACGGGATCCCATACCGGGCCGCCAGCTCTTTTGCCCGGCTCTTTCCGAAAATTTCATGCCGCTCATGGCAGGAAGGACATTCGTACCAGGACATATTCTCCACAATGCCAAGCACCGGTACATTCATCATCTCCGCCATTTTCACCGCTTTCTCCACGATCATTTCCACCAGTTCCTGGGGGGAGGTAACCACAATGATGCCGTCCACCGGCAGGGACTGGAATACGGTCAAAGGCACGTCTCCCGTCCCGGGAGGCATATCCACAAACATATAGTCCACGTTGTCCCAAAGCACATCGGTCCAGAACTGCTTCACAACGCCGGCAATCACCGGCCCCCTCCAGATCACAGGGTCCGTATCGCAGTCCAGCATCATATTGACGGACATAATCTGCACGCCCGTTTTGGTCACAGCAGGCAGGATGGCCTCCTGGGTGGCATAGGCGTGTTCGGAAACGCCGAACATCTTCGGGATGGAGGGCCCTGTAATATCCGCGTCCAGCACAGCGGCCCGGTATCCTTCTTTCTGCATCCGTGCCGCAAGAAGGGATGTAACCAGGGATTTGCCGACGCCGCCCTTGCCGCTGATTACGCCGATTACCCGGCGCACCTTCGCCTTATCGTTCAGCTTTTCCTTTTCCAGGAACGCTTCCGTGCGCTCGCTGCATTCGCTGGAACACTCCGAACAGTTGTGAGAACAGTTTTCGCTCATTGATCTATCTCCTTTTCTCTTTTCCCATTAGTTTTTAAAGCTGTGGATGGGCGCGGGAATCCTGCCGCCCCGGTTGATAAACCCGTCGCAGCCAAAAGGGTTCACCGGCATGATCGGCGCATAGCCCAAAAGGCCGCCAAACTCCACGGTCTCCCCCACGCCCTTGCCCGCAACCGGGATCAGGCGGACTGCCGTGGTTTTCTGGTTGACCATACCGATGGCCATTTCATCGGCAATGATGCCGGAAATCGTAGTGGCCTTCGTATCCCCCGGAATGGCGATCATATCAAGTCCCACGGAGCAGACACAGGTCATTGCCTCCAGCTTTTCCAAAGTCAGGGCGCCTGCATTCACCGCGTCGATCATGCCCTGGTCCTCGCTGACCGGGATGAACGCGCCGCTTAAGCCTCCCACATAGGAAGAAGCCATAACGCCGCCCTTTTTCACCTGGTCGTTAAGCAGGGCAAGGGCCGCCGTGGTCCCGGGCGCGCCTGCCCTCTCCAGCCCGATCTCGCACAGGATGTCCGCCACGCTGTCCCCCACCGCCGGGGTAGGCGCCAAAGACAGATCCACAATGCCAAAAGGCACCCCAAGCCGTCTGGAAGCTTCCTTGGCTACCAGCTGGCCCACGCGGGTTACTTTAAAAGCGGTCTTTTTGATGGTTTCGCAAAGTACCTCAAAATCCTTCCCCCGCACTTTCTCCAGGGCGGTTTTGACCACGCCGGGGCCGCTGACGCCCACGTTAATGACCCGGTCCGCCTCCGTCACGCCATGGAAAGCGCCTGCCATGAAAGGATTATCGTCCGGCGCATTGCAAAATACCACCAGCTTTGCGCAGCCCAGGGAATCGGACTCCTTGGTGTATTCCGCGGTTTCAAGGATCACTTCCCCCATCAGCTTCACCGCGTCCATATCGATCCCGCAGCGGGTGGAACCCACGTTGACGGAGCTGCAGACCCGTTCCGTCCTGGAAAGCGCCAGCGGGATGGAACGAATCAGCAGTTCGTCTGCCGGGGTCATGCCCTTGCTGACCACGGCGGAATACCCGCCGATGAAATTGACGCCCACTTTTTGCGCAGCCCGGTCCAGAACGCACGCCAGACGGGCAAAATCTTCTGTCGTCCTGCAGCACGCCCCGCCTACCAGGGCAATGGGCGTCACGGAAATCCGTTTGTTGACAATTGGTACTCCGAACTCCTGCGCAATCTCATCCCCTGTGCGGACCAGGTCTTTCGCGGATTCGGTTATTTTTGTGTAAATTTTTTCCTCACAGGCGGCCAGGTCCGCGTCAATGCAGTCCAGCAGGCTGATCCCCATGGTGATGGTGCGCACGTCCAGATTTTCCCGTTCCACCATCTGGTTGGTTTCGTTGACTTCGTATCTGTTGATCATGGCGCCTCCTTCAGATTCTGTGCATCTGCGCGAAAATCTCTTCACGCTGGCATTTAATTACCACGCCGATCTGTTCGCCAAGCTTTGTAAGCTCCTCGGAAATGGTGCCGAAAGGCTTTTCGGTATGGTTCATATCCACAATCATCATCATATTGAAGTATTCCTGGACAATGGTCTGGGAAATATCCAGGATATTGATCTGGTTTTCCGCCAGATAGGTGCATACCCTGGCAATGATGCCTACCGTATCGTGTCCCACTACCGTGATAATCGTTCTTTTCATCTCTTCCTCCCTGATTCAAAAGCTGTCTGACAGCCCGTTTCTCCGAAATTTTACTAAAATGAGATCATCTCCGAAAGATTGTTGCGGGGTGCAACCCGGATCGGGAAATCCCCTGCCTGGTAGGGATTGTCCCCCATGGCAATTTCCAGCCGCACCGTCTCATAGGCCAGTTCCGGCAGGTTGTTTTCCTGGCTTAAATGCCCCAAAAAAACCGCTTTCAGGTCGTCGTGCAAAACCCGGGACAACAGCCGCCCCGAATTTTCATTGGACAGATGGCCGCGGTTTCCCAAAATCCGCTGTTTCAGGTAATAGGGATAACTCCCCACCTGCAGCATGTTCACATCGTGATTGGCCTCCAAAAAAAGCACGTCCATCCCCTTTAGGCATTCCACCGTATAGTCGTTGTAAGTTCCCAGATCCGTACAGACCGCCGCCCGCTTTGTCCCGTAGGAAAGGCGGTAGGCCACGGGCTGGGCCGCATCGTGTGAAATCTGCATGGGATTGACCGTCAGATCTTTGATGGTAAAGGATTCGTCCGCCCAAACCTCACAGAAAAGCTCCTCCGGAATCTTGCCGATGCTGCTACAGGACCGGATGGCCCCTATTGTTCCGGGGGTGGCGTAAACCGGGATGTGATAACGCCGGCACAAAACCCCCAGGCCGCTGATGTGGTCGCTGTGTTCATGGGTTACTAAGATTCCGTCGATATCGTGTCCGGTCAGCCCGATGGAATGAAGGCCTGCCTCCACCCTCTTGCCGCTGATCCCGGCATCCACCAGCACATGGGTGGACTCTGTTCCCGCATAGATGCAGTTCCCGCTGCTCCCGCTGGCTATGCTGCACAATCTCATGTTTTCAAACCCGCTTTCTTCAGTATCTCGTCTATCTGCCTGTAAGTATCCGCCAAACTCCCGCTGTTGTCAATGACCTCTTTGCAGTGGGCCAAAAAGGCTGTTTCCGTCAGCTGGCTTGCGAAAATCCGATCCACTTTCTCGTCCGAATAGCCTCTGGACGATTTCAGCCTTTCCCTTCGCACTTCGGGCTTCGCATGGATATACCACAGCTCATCCAGAATCCTGTCGTATCCTTCTTCGATCAAAAGAGCCGCCTCCAGGAAAAAAGCGTCCCGCTTTCCTGCCCGTTTCTCTTTTTCAATCTCCTCCAGGATATACTCCTTTACCGCCGGATGGATGATTTCATCCGTTTGCTTTAAAAGGCGGGGCGACGAAAAAATCACCGCCGCCATCTTTTGTCTGTCGATCCTGCCGTCTTCCTGCAAAATCCCTTCCCCCAGCGCATCCACCAGCTTGTGGTAGCAGGGCTGCCCCGGTTCCTTGACCAGATGGGCTGCCTCGTCCGCCAGCAGGATCCTGCAGTTGCAGTTTTCCTTCAGATAATCCAGGATCAGGGATTTCCCGGCCCCGATCCCTCCCGTAATCCCAATCAGCTTCATTTTGCTCATTTTGCGTCGTACCAGTTCTTTCCCGTGTGCAGATCCACTTCCAGGGAAACCGCCAGATCGGCCGCCCCCTTCATCTGTGTCTCCAAAATCTGTCTGACCCGTTCTGCCTCGGACTCTTTCGTTTCAATCAGAAGTTCGTCATGAATCTGCAAAATCAGCCGGGAAGAAAGCCCCTCTTTGCGCAGCGCTTCCCAGACGCGGATCATGGCGATCTTGATAATATCCGCCGCCGTTCCCTGGATGGGCGAATTCATGGCGACCCGTTCCCCGAAGGAACGCTGCATGAAATTGCTGGAGTTCAGTTCCGGGACCGGCCGCCTGCGTCCAAACAGGGTGGTGGTATATCCCTTTTCCTTTGCCTCCTGCACCTGCCTGTCCAGAAATTTCTTCACGTCCGGATAGGTTTGAAAGTACTGTTCGATATAGTCCGCCGCTTCCTTCCTTGTAATGCTCAGATCCTGGCTTAAACCAAAGGAACTGATGCCGTAGACGATGCCGAAGTTCACGGCCTTCGCATTGCGCCGCTGCAGGTCCGTGACCTCTTCAAAAGGGGTATGGAACACTTTGGACGCCGTAATCCGGTGAATGTCCGCGTCGCTTTGATATGCTTCAATCAGCTGCCGGTCCCCGGAAAGATGGGCAAGCACCCTCAGTTCGATCTGGGAATAATCCGCATCCGTAAACAGCCAGCCCTCCCTGGGCACAAACACCCTGCGGATCAGGCGGCCCAGCTGGGTGCGCATGGGGATGTTCTGCAGATTTGGCTCCGTGGAACTGATCCTGCCCGTCGCCGTAATGGTCTGGTTAAAGGACGTATGAATCCGCCCGTCGGGGCCGATATAGTCCGCCAGCCCGTCCGCATAGGTGGATTTGAGTTTTGTCAGCCCCCGGTATTCCAGGACGTCCGCCACGATAGGATGGTCCGGCGCAAGTTTTTCCAGGATGTCCGCCGCCGTGGAATAGCCGGTCTTTGTCTTCTTGCCGCCCTTTAATCCCATTTTTTCAAAAAGCACCTCTCCCAGCTGTTTGGGAGAATTGATATTGAATTCACATCCGGCTGCTTCATGGATGGCCTTTTCCAGCTCCCCGATCCGGTCCACCAAAGCGTCCCCGTAGTTTTTCAGCTCTTCTTTCCGGACCAGGACGCCCTCTTTTTCCATCTCATACAGCACCCGGGAAAGAGGCATCTCGATGGTTTCAAACAAAGACAGCATCCCCGTCTGTTCAAGCTTTTGGGTCAGGACTTCCCTCGCCTGAAGACAGACAGACGCCGCACGGCCCGCATAGGAAAGAAATGCCTCCGGCTTTTGCGCCATGGCCTCCTTCCAGGACAGTTTCTCAAACAGCTGCTTTCTTCCCGGGATCATCCGGCCCAGGTATTCGCCCGACACATCCTCAATGGCATAATCGTTTTTCAGCGGGTTTAGCAGATAAGCGGCAATAAGGACGTCAAAAAGTCCCTTCGTGCCGCACCCTTCCTGCCGCCCTGTGTTCTCTCCTTCGCACAAAAGGGCTTCGTAGATCTTTTTGATTCCGAAAGCAGACAACGCTACCCTGCTTTGGTACAGGTCTGCCGCAAGGCGGTTTAAAAATTCCGCGGGCAGTTTTTCCCCTGCCGCAAAAACAAAAGCCTCGTCCGGACAGGTACAAAGGGCAAGGGCCGCCGGGCCGCCGTCCTTTTCATCCTCCAAAAGCATAAAGCCGCACGCCTGCGCTTCTTTGACCTTTCGGAAAATTTCTTCCGCCTCCCGGACCGAATCCACCAGCCGGATCTTCTCGCTGTCTTCCTTTTTTGCGTCGGCGGGATCCTCGAAACGGGAAAGCATATTTTTAAACTCCAGTTTCCGGAAAATTTCATAGGCCTGCGGCGTAAAGAGGTTGCCGATCCGGGCTTCTTCCAGGGAGAAATCCAGCGGGCTGTCCACGTTGATGGCCGCCAGCGTCCGGCTTAAATAAGCCAGAGCCTTATTGGCAATCAAGGACTCCCTCACGGCCTTTTTGTTCACTTCCTCCACATGGGCATAAATCCCGTCCAGGGAACCGAACTGCTTCATCAGCTCCGCCGCCGTCTTTTCCCCTACTTTGGGCACCCCGGGAATGTTGTCCGACGCATCCCCCATCAGCGCCTTTAAATCAATAAATCCCTGCGGCGTCACCCCGTAACGGGCTTCTACGTCGGCCGCATAATAATCTTCCACTTCCGTGCGCGCCCCTTTTGTTTTGGGAATCCGGATCTTGATTTGGTCCGTGGCGATCTGCAAAAGATCCCGGTCCCCGGATACCAGGGCCACGTCCACCCCTTCTTTCTGGGCCCGCTTTGCCAGGGTGCCCAGGATATCGTCCGCCTCCAGGCCGGGCTGTTCCAGCGTCCGGATGCCCATGGCCGAAAGCACTTCCTTCATCACCGGCACCTGTTCGTGCAGCTCTTTTGGCATGGGCTTCCTTGTGCCCTTATACTCTTTATAGATTTCATGGCGGAAGGTAGGCGCTTTCACGTCAAAGGCCACCGCCAGGAAATCCGGTTTTTCTTCTTCCAGTATTTTAAACAGGATATTTAAGAAGCCGTATACCGCATTGGTATGCAGCCCCTGCGAGTTGGTAAGATCCGGCACGCCGTAAAACGCCCGGTTTAAGATGCTGTGTCCGTCAATCAGTACAAGTTTTTCTTTCATTTCAATACCACCGTCAGTAAAATGGCAACAGCAGCAGCCGCGGATAAAATTTCCGTGGCGTACAGCCCCCTTTGAAGGGATGCCAGGATATGCAGATGTCTTTTTTCCGTAGCTATTTTCAGCTTCAGCTCCCGGTTTAAGTCAAAAGTGTCCCCCTTTTCCAGGCGCTGCATCCCCGCAGTCACCAAAAACTGAATGCTCAGTTCTTCCAGGCAAAAGCTGCAGTGCTCCACATGGGCCAGGAACTGCTTTTTGGTCTGGTTCTCCATCTCGTCGTTTAAAAAAGACGGGATCAGTTTTTCCGCCTGTTTGCATGTAAGGTCATTCATAGCGGGCCCCCTGTCAAAACATTTCCATACGCATTTGATCAAACAAAGAGAGGCTGCTGCCTGAGCCAGAATCCTTCTGCCGGATATCCGCTCCCTGCAACAGCCTTTTTATTATCTCATATTTCTCACAGCATTGCAATTCCTTTGCACCAGGTCTGGACTACGCTGTAATCGTCCTCCAGTACGACGATGTCCGCGTCATACCCGGCCGCAAGCCGTCCCTTCCTGTCGTCCACACGCAGCGCCCGCGCCGGATTGATGGTACAGGAATTTAAGGCGGCGTCAAAGGGCACCATAGCCTCATTAACAAGGATCTTTAACCCGCGGTTCATATAAAGGGTACTGCCGGCGATGGTATCCGTGCCTTTTAACCGGGCAAGCCCGTCCTCCCCGATTTCAATGGGGTGGCCGCCCAGCTCATAATCCCCTCCCGGAGGGCAGTGCTTTGCCCGCAGGGAATCGCTGATCATAATGGCATAATCCCGTCCCTTGGCGGTGAAATAATTGTTCAGCGCTGCAAGATGGGAATGGCAGCCGTCACAGATGATCTCCCCGTAGATATCCCTGACCCGGAAAGCAGTGCCCACCAGGCCGGGCTTCCTGTGGTGATAGGCAGTCATTCCATTATACACATGGGTCATGCTCATCGCACCGTTGGCAATGCCCATCAGCGCCTGTTCGTAGGTGGCCGAGGAATGTCCCATACTCACCACCACCCCATGGCTGCTGCAATATCTGGTCAGCGCAAAATCCGGATCATGCTCCGGCGCCATGGTGATATACTTAATCAGGCCATGGGCCGCCTCCTGGTACATCCGAAACTGCTCTACAGTGGGCTGCGCGATAGCCTCCGGAGGCTGCGCGCCCTTGTATTCCATATCCAGATAGGGCCCTTCAAAATGGATGCCCAGAATTTCCGCGCCTTCGTAACCTTCTTCCACAACCCTGGCCACGTTTGCCACCGCTTTGGAAAGGACGTCGGGCATCTGGGTCACCGTAGTGGGCAGGATGGACGTCACCCCTTCTTCCGGGATCCGTCTCATCCAGTCCCTAAGTCCTTCCGGTTCCCCGTCGTTGGTGTCGAATCCATAAGCGCCGTGGGTATGCACGTCAATGAAGCCTGGGACCATTCTTTTCTCCCCGTAATCTTCATCCGCCGCTTTCTCACCCCAGGGAAGGATCCGGACGATTTTCCCGTTTTCCGTCTCCAGCTGGGCCGCCATGAACTGACCGCCAATCCAAACTCTTTTACTCTGTAAAATCATCGCAACCTCCTGACTGCCGGCTGGCTTGCCTTATTTTACCAGGGAAAGCGCGTCTTCATCCGCTACCAGGATGAAATTCGGGTGCAGCTGCAGGATGGAAGCGGGAACCTTGGGGGTAATCGGGCCGAAGAAAGCGTCTTTTAAGATCTGCGCCTTGTCCTTGCCGCTGACAACCATCAGGACGCATTTTGCCCTCATAATGGTTGCGATCCCCATGGTATATGCCTGTCTGGGCACTTCGTCCGCGGAATTGAAGAACCTCTTGTTGGCTTCGATGGTCATTTCCGTCAGGTTTACGCAGTGGGTTTCCTTGTCGAACTCATCGTTGGGCTCATTGAAACCGATGTGGCCGTCATGACCCAGTCCCAAAAGCTGCAGGTCCACGCCGCCCATGGAAGCGATCACTTCGTTATATTCGGAACAGGCCTTTTCGCTGTCGGGTTCCGTCCCGTCCGGCAGATGGGTGTTTTCCGGGTTGATATTCACATGGCTGAACAGGTTGTCATGCATGAAATAGTAGTAACTCTGCTCATTCTCTTTGGGAAGTCCCTTATACTCGTCCAGGTTGACGCTTCTGACCTGGGAGAAATCCAGATCCCCTTCTTCATAGCGTTTCACCAGATTCTGATAGGTGCCGATAGGCGTGGAACCGGTTGCCAGTCCCAGCACGCAGTCGGGTTTGGTAATTACCAGCGCGCCGATAATATTGGCTGCCTTCCTGCTCATGTCAGCATAGTCCTTTGTCCTGATAATTCTCATTTTCTCCACTCTCCTGTCTTATCGATTTGCGCACAGGCAGATCTGTGTCCTGATCCGTCAAATATGCCCGTCCGTATTTATTGTAATACATCCTTGCGGTTAAGACAAACTGAAATTCAAATTCGGAAGCCTCCTTTCTCAGGGAGGCTTCCGACTATGCCAGGGAAAGATGCCGCAGCAGCGGCATAACTATAGGTCTCTCAAGTGCCCGATCAGAGCATCTTTTTCATTTCATCGGCCACGAACTGTACCTTCGTGCCCACAATGACCTGTACGGAATTTTTGCTCGGACGGATCACGCCTGCCACACCTGCGGATTTGATCTTCTTTTCATCGATCTTGGTATAATCCTTGATCTCAAAACGAAGCCTTGTAATGCAGTTATCCAGGCTGACCACATTGCCCTTACCGCCGATGCCTTCCAGAACTACTGCCGCAACCTGCGTAAAGTCGTTGTTGGAAAGGGTCACATTCTTTTCGGCTTCCAGATCGTCGTCTTCACGTCCGGGAGTCTTTAAGTTGAACTTGGTGATCACAACGCGGAATACAACGTAGTAAATAATGCCTACAACGATGCCGATGGGAACAATCATCCAAGGGTTCTGTGCCAGAGGCGTAAACGCGCTCAGCACCAGGTCGATGGCGCCGCCGGAGAACGAGAATCCTGCCCTTACCGGGAACGCAACCGTAATGCCTGCCGTGATTCCGGCCAGGATCGCATGAACCAGGTACAGGCCGGGCGCCAGGAACATAAAGGAAAATTCAATGGGCTCGGTAACGCCGGTAAAGAAGGAACAAAATGCCGCGGAAGCCAGCAGGCCGTACGCGATTTTCTTCTTATTCGGCTTCGCCGTATGGTACATTGCCAGGCAGGCTGCGGGAAGACCGAACATCATGAACGGGAAGAATCCTGTCATGTACATACCGGTTTCGCCGTATACGCCCGTATTTCCCCAGAAATTGCCCAGGTCGTTGATGCCGGCAACGTCAAACCAGAATACGGAGTTAAGTGCATGGTGCAGGCCGAAAGGAATCAGCAGACGGTTCAGGAATGCATAGATACCTGCGCCCAGTGCGCCCATTCCCAGGAACGTCTCGCCCAGCGCCACAAGCGCGCCGTAAAGCAGAGGCCAAATGAAGAACAGGATCGCCGCAGCCACGATGGAGAATACGGCCGTAACGATAGCCACCGCACGTTTCCCGGAGAAGAAAGCCAGCGCATCCGGAAGCTTGGTTCCTTTAAATTTGTTGTAGCAGGTTGCGCCGATCAAACCGGAAAGGATACCGACGAACTGGTTGTTGATCTTGGCGAAAGCCGGGTCCGCCTCTGCGCCTGTCAGTCCTGCAACGGTAGCGCTAGACAGCAGGGTGGTGATCATCAGGAACGATACCAGGCCTGCCAGGCCGGCAGTCCCGTCGTTGTCGTCGGACATACCGACGGCAACGCCAATGGCAAACAGCCATGCCATATTGTCGATCAGGGCGCCGCCCGCCTTGATCAAAAACAAACCGATGGTGTAAGAAAGGCCGCCGGCCGTAAAGCCAGCCACTTCACCGGCCATTGCCGCCGGTGCCAGTATGTAGCCAATTCCCATCAGGATACCGCAAACCGGCAGACACGCTACCGGAAGCATCAGGGATTTTCCCAGACGCTGAAAGTATTTCATCATAAACAATTACCCCCTTCTTGTTCCTCCCTGGCTTTGGAACAGGTTCTTTATTCTTAAGGCTATGCCTCAACGAATAACAAAAGAAGCTATGCGGACGCTCCCCCTGCGTCCGTTTTTCCACAGCCGCCGGCATTGTCCGGCGGCCGTTAGATTCCCGTAACTTTAAAACGATCAGAGATTTTCTTTCATGAAAGCTTCCAGTGCCTCCGCAGCTGCAGCCTCATCTTCTCCTTCGATGGTGAAGGTTACGGTCTGGCCCTGTTTTACGGCCATCATCATCAGGGACATAATCTTTTTTGCGTCCCCTTTCTTCGTGCCGTTATCCACAGACACCGTGCTCTTGAACTCGGAAGCCTTCTTTACCAGAAGTCCTGCCGGTCTTGCATGAATCCCGAGTTCATCTTTGATCGTGTACTGAAACTGTTTCATTGTCATTTACCCCTTTCTGTTTCTTTTTCAGATTTCCCTGATGGCCTTGCGCAGCCCCAGCACATAGGTAGGGGAAACGGAAAGCTCATCAATTCCCATATCAATAAAGGTCTTGGTCAGGGTCGTGTCGCTTGCCAGCTCTCCGCAGATGCCGACCCATGCGCCGCCCTTGTGGCCGTTCTCTATTGTCATCTGAATCATCCGCAGCACTGCCGGATGGTGGGAATCATAAATGTTGTCCAGGCTCTGGTTCTGCCTGTCGATCGCCAGCGTATACTGGGTCAGATCGTTGGTGCCGATGCTGAAAAACTCCACTTCTTTCGCCAGCTCTTCGCTGACCATAACCGCTGCGGGCGTTTCCACCATAATCCCCAGCTCCACCTGGTTAAAGCTGATCCCTTCGTGGGTCAGTTCGGTCTTTACTTCTTCTACAATCTCCTTGATCCTTTGGATCTCGGAAACGGAAATGATCATGGGAAACATAATGGCCGCTGTGCCGAACGCGGACGCACGGTAAATGGCGCGCAGCTGCGTCTTGAAAATATTCACCCTGTCCAGGCAGATCCGGATCGCGCGGTAACCCATGGCGGGATTTTCTTCCTTGGGCAGTTCAAAATAGTCCACCTGTTTGTCTGCGCCGATGTCCAAGGTACGGATAATCACCTTTTTGCCGCCCATACGGGAGAGCACTTCTTTATAGATTTCAAACTGCTCTTCCTCCGTCGGATAGTCATCGCGGCCCAGATAGATAAATTCGCTTCTAAACAGGCCGATGCCGCCCGCGTCATTGGCCAGCACCTTATCCACATCCTGGGTATTCCCGATATTGGCATAGACGTTGATGCGGCGCCCGTCGGTCGTCACATTGTCCTTGCCGATCAGCTTCTGCAGTTCCGTCCTCTCTTTTTCATAGTCCATTTTTTTGCGGATCATCTTCTGGGCCATTCCCTCATCCGGATTGATGATGAATGTCCCGTCGATTCCGTCCACAACGGCCTGCACGCCGTTGTACTCCTCCAAAAGGGCCACATCCGTCTTCACCAGCGCCGGGATATTCATGGAGCGGGCCAGGATCGCGGTGTGGGAATTGGCGGAACCGTTCTTGGTAACAAAAGCCAGGATCTTGCTTTTATCCAGCTGGACCGTTTCGCTGGGAGATAAGTCGTCCGCCAGCAAAATCACCGGCGACTCGGAAGCAATCCCGCCTTCCACAATACCTGCCAAAACATTTACCACCCGTTTGGAAATATCCAGCACGTCTATGGAACGCGCTTTCATGTATTCATCGTCCATGGAAGCAAATGCCGCCGAAAAATTGTCTCCCGTAATGCTCACCGCATATTCCGCATTGACTTTGTCGTCGCGGATCATGCTGCGGATGGAGTCCAGATAGTCTCCGTCGTCCAGCATCATCTTATGCACGTCGAAAATCATCGCCTGCTCTTCGCCCGCTTCCTCAAGTGCCTTATGGTACAGGCTGTCCAGCTGCTGCGTAGCCGTTTCCTTGGCAAGCTCGAACCTTGCGATCTCCGCCTCGGTATCTTCAATCTGTTTCTTTTCCAGGACATATTCCTGCTTTTTGTACAGATAAATTTTGCCGATGGCAACGCCCTTTAAAACACTCTTGCCGGAACAAATAATCATACCTCTCTCCTCCTGCCGGATTCCTTACTTGCTTAATTTCATCACTTCGTCCCCGGGCTCAACGTCCCTGCCCGCAAAACTCTCGATATTGGTCCAGTTGTCGGAATTACAGATCACCATCGGTGTAATGGTGTCCTTCCCGGACGCCTTGATCTTCTCCAGGTCCGCCTCGATCAGCAGGTCGCCTTTTTTCACATTCTGATCGGCGGATACTTTAATGGTGAAAGGTTCCCCTTTCAGCTCCACCGTATCCAGGCCGATATGGATCAGCAGTTCTGCCCCGTCCGGCGTGGTCACGCCCACCGCATGGCCCGTGGGGAACACGGTGCTGACCACCCCGTCGGCCGGCGCATAGACACGCCCGTCGGAAGGAATGATCGCGATCCCTTTCCCCAGGATCTCTTCTCCGAACGTAGGATCCGGCACCTCACGGATGCTGACGCATTTTCCTTTCATGGGCGCCCCCAGCACGATGCCGTCGTCCTTCTTTTTAAAAATATCAAAAAGTCCCATTCTTTTCTCCTCCTTTCCGAATCTCTATGGGGTTTCGATATCGATTCCGGTCGCGTAGCGCAGCTGTATCGTCAGATAGATTTTTTCGTCTTCCGTCATCTTACAGCCGCTCACCGACTCTATGTAGTCTTTCATTTTCCCGGCCAGTCCATACTCCCGGCAGCAATGCTCCCTGACAAAACGGTTGAAAGCGTCGTCGCCGGACAGCTTTGTGGGAGTGTGCAAAAGCAGCCGGATCAGGATAAACTTCAGATTCGTCACTAGGCGGTCCGTATCCAGGGAATCCTTCTGGAGCGGACAGGCTACATCTACCATCTCGGTCAGCCGCCGGATCATCTCCGTCATCATCTGCCCGTCCTTCATCTTCATCCCAAATTCCGCATTTACCAGATGAAAGGCAATGGAAGCCGCTTCGTCCTCCGGAAGGCGCACGCCGGTCCTTTCCTCAATCAAATCCAGCGCATGCCGGCCGATCCGGAATTCTTCCGGGTAAAACCGCTTGATCTCTTCATACAGGCCGTTTTCAAACAGCATGCCTTCCTTAAACCTAGTCAGCGCAAAATCAATATGGTCCGTCAGCGTCAGGTAAACATTCTGGCTCAGCTGCGGCGTCAGCACTTTCCTGGCATGGGAAATGATCTCGTCCGAAACCTGGATGCATACCATCGGCATATTCGCAAGAAGCTCCTTAAACCGCTCCAGGATGTCCGGACTTTCCAGGCGGAAAATTTTCTCCGTGCCCGTTTCCGAAATCTCCTGGCCGGGCCTTTTCTGAAATCCGATCCCTTTTCCCATCACCACGATCTCGCTTCCGTACTCGTCCATCGCAGAGATGACATTGTTGTTGATCACCCTCTGAATCCTCATGCTCCCAGCCCTTTGCTTTTCCCCTTACATAAGAAAAACCAAATTTTATAAATCAATCCACCAAGCATCGTCTGAGATTAACTTATAAAATTTGGTTTTGCCTGCCTGACAGTAACAATCCAAAAAGATAGTTCCATATTCATCTTTCAACTGGTTATAGTTTACCAAACAGCGCCCTTGCTGTCAAGCACATATTGTCATGATTGCACCAATCTTCGCATTTTTCCTTCCTGATTTCTGCAAAATATCACAAAATCTTCTGCCGGTTCCTATTGAGCAAAAAGTGTGCGCCTTGGCGCACTCGCATAAAAAAGAACGGGCTCCTGACCGGGAACCCGCTCTTTTCATTTAAATAAATAGAAAGGAAGAAAAATGAAAAAGTTTTTGGCCTTGCTTTTTACATTTTTTATAGTACGGGAAAAATGTGAGAAAACCATGAGGAAAATGTGACATTTTTGTAAACGTTTCAGGCCGTGGTTTTCTCAAACTGGGAGTTGTAAAGCTGGGCGTAAAAACCGTTCTTTGCCAGCAGCTGTTCATGAGTTCCCTGCTCCACAATATCCCCGTCTTTCATCACCAGGATCACGTCCGCGTCCTTGATGGTGGAAAGGCGGTGGGCAATGACAAAGCTGGTCCTGCCCTTCATCAGATTATTCATGGCCTTCTGGATCTGGATCTCCGTCCGGGTATCCACCGAACTGGTAGCCTCGTCCAAAATCAGGATCGGGTTATCCGCCAGGATAGCCCTCGCGATGGTAAGAAGCTGCTTCTGTCCCTGGGAAACATTGGTGGCGTCCTCATTGAGTTCCATCTGGTATCCGCCGGGCAGGGTCCGGATAAACCGGTCCGCATGGGCCGCCTTCGCCGCTTCGATCACTTCCTCATCCGTAGCGTCCAGTCTCCCGTAGCGGATATTTTCCATAATGGTGCCCTCAAACAGCCAGGTATCCTGGAGTACCATGCCAAACAGTTCCCTCAGCTGGCTTCTGTTAAAGGAACGCACATCATGGCCGTCCACCCGGACGGAGCCGCCGCAGACGTCATAAAAGCGCATCAAAAGTTTTACCATGGTGGTTTTCCCGGCTCCCGTAGGCCCCACGATTGCTACCATCTGTCCGGGTTTTACGCTGCAGGAAAAATCGCTGATAATAATTTTATCCGGATTGTATCCGAAACGGACGTGGGAAAATTCCACGCTGCCTTCCATGCCTTCGATCTGTACGGGATCAGGAACCGTCTGATCTTCTTCCTCTTCCCCCAAAAACTCGAAAACCCGTTCCGCCGCAGCCGCCGTGGACTGCAGCATGTTGGATACCTGGGCGATCTGGGTAATGGGCTGGGTGAAATTTTTCACATACTGGATAAACGCCTGGATATCTCCTACTTCTATGGCGCCTTTCACCGCCAGGACGCTGCCGCTGACCGCCACGGCCACATATCCTAAGTTTCCCACAAAGGTCATAATGGGCTGCATCATGCCGGAAATAAACTGGGATTTCCAGGCGGATTCATACAGGGTCTGGTTGGTGGCCGCAAACTGCTGCTCTACGGCCACCTCCCGGTTAAAGGCCTTCACCACATTGTGTCCGCTGTAGGTTTCTTCCACCTGGCCGTTGATCTCACCCAGCGCAGCCTGCTGGGCGGAAAAATACTTCTGGGAATGTTTCACCACCACGCCGATGAGCCCTCCCGATATGGGCAAAATCACCAGCGCAATCAGCGTCATCAGCGGGCTGATGGACAGCATCATAATCAGGACGCCCACCATGGTGGTAACGGAAGTAATCAGCTGGGTCACGCTCTGGTTCAGGCTCATTCCCAGCGTATCCACGTCGTTTGTAATGCGGGAGAGCACTTCCCCCACCGTGCGGGACTCAAAATATTTCATGGGCATCCGGTTGATCTTTTCCGAAATCTCCCGGCGCATCCGGTAACAAAGGTTCTGGGTTGTCCAGGTCATAATCCATCCCTGGAAAAAATTCAAAACGGAACTGATGCAGTAAATCCCCAGCAAAGTCAGAAGGATCCGCGCGATTTTTTCAAAATCGATCCCGCCGGTGCCTCCCACTTTCGCCACCAGGCCGTTGAACAGCTCCGTAGTCACACGGCTTAATACCTTCGGCCCTGCAATGTTAAAGATCGTGCTCCCCACCGCAAAGACCATTACGGTGAAAATGGCAATCCTGTATTTTCCCAGATAGGAAAACAGTTTTTTTACCGTCCCTTTAAAGTCCTTCGCCTTTTCCCCGGGCATCATCCCCCGTCCGGGTCCGTGTCCCGGCCCAGGTCCCGGGCGCCTTGCCGTATTCCGGGCGTTCTCACTCATCCTGCAGCGCCTCCTTTCAGTTCGCTTTCAGACAGCTGGGACCGCGCGATCTCCTGATACTGCGGGCAGCCACAAAGCAGCTGTTCGTGCGTCCCCATTCCGGCAATCCGGCCTTCTTCCAGCACCAGAATCTGATCCGCATGCAGGATGGTGCTGATTCTCTGCGCCACAATGATCACCGTGGCGGCAGCCGCTTTTTGGTTCAGCGCCCGCCTAAGGCGGGCGTCCGTCCTGTAATCCAGGGCGGAAAAACTGTCGTCAAACAGATATACTCTTGGGTTCTTTGCAATGGCCCTGGCAATGGCCAGCCTCTGTTTTTGTCCGCCGGACACATTGGTGCCGCCCTGGGCCACCGGGCTGTCATATCCTTCCGTCTTCTCCGAAATAAACTCCTCTGCCTGGGCCACCCGCGCCGCTTCTTTCATGGCTTCATCGCAAACCCTGTCTTCTCCGGCCAGCTTAAGGTTGGAAGCAATGGTTCCGGAAAAGAGGATCCCCTTCTGGGGCACCAGGCCGATCAGTTCCCTCAGCCTGTGCTGGGAAATCTTACGGATATCGATTCCGTCCAGGGTAATCCGTCCGGAAGACACATCGTAAAACCGCGGGATCAGGTTGATCAGCGTGGATTTGCCGCAGCCGGTACTGCCGATGATGGCCGTGGTCTTTCCGGGCTCTGCCGTAAAGGAAATATGCTCCAGCACATCCCCGTCCGCTCCCGGATAGTGGAAACTCACGTCTTCAAAGCTCACCACCCCCCTGCAGGAGGAAAGCCTGTCGTCCAGAATCTGCGCATCGTCGTGGATGGAAGGCTCCGTATTGAGCACCTCTTCGATTCTGTCCGCCGCCACACCGGCCCTTGGCAGCATGACGGAAACCATGGTAAGCATCAAAAAGGACATGACGATCTGCATGGTATAGGTCATAAAGGCCATCATATCCCCCACCTGCAGATTGCCGGCATCGATTCCCTGTGCGCCGAACCAGACGATCATCACTGTGATCCCGTTCATAATCAGCATCATCACAGGCATCATAAAATTCATCACCCGGTTGGTAAACAGCTGGGTTTTCATCAGATTTGCGTTGGCCTCGTCAAACCGCTTTTCCTCGAACTTTTCCCTGGAAAAGGCGCGGATGACCAAAAGGCCCGTAAGGATTTCCCTGGAGACAAGGTTCACCCGGTCCACCAGCTTTTGCATGATTTTGAATTTGGGCATGGCGATATTGACCAACGTCAGGACAAGGACAAGAATCGCTGCCACCGCCACCGCAATGATCCACCCCATCCCGGTCCGGGTCCCGGACACTTTGATAATTCCGCCCAGTCCCAGGATCGGCGCGTAGATAATCATACGCAAAAGCATGACGGAAACCATCTGCACCTGCTGGATATCGTTGGTGCTCCTGGTAATCAGGGAGGCGGTGGAAAACTGGTACATCTCCCCGCTGGAAAAGGACATGACCCGTTCAAACACCCTCTGCCTGAGGTCTTTGCCGATGGAGGCCGCGGCCCGGGACGCCAGAAGGCTGATGAAAATGGCGGCGGCCATCATCACCAGGGTAAATCCCAGCATCTTTGCCCCGGTCCGAAGCAGATATCCGGTCTGAACAGCCCCCATATCCCTTCCCATGGCTTCATACTCTGCCTTCACGAAGGAAATCGCCATCTGGTTGAGCATGGAATCACTGATCTGGCCCATGCTTTCCAGGGCCGCTTTGCGCAGATCCATGACCTGGTCTTTGTCCATGCTTTCCAGCCCCTGCACCAGGCCCGAAAGGTCCGGCTGCTGCATGGCCTGCCGCTGCCAGGAAACCAGCACCATGGGAATCCGGAGGGCGCCCTGGATCTCTTCCTGCGCCTTTTTCCCGTCTGCCGTCCTTCTAAAGACGCCGTCCTGCGCAGGCTCATACCAGCGTGCTGCCGTCCCGGCCTCCTCGTCCGTCATCCAGAAGCGAAGCGCCTCCCACGTTTCGCTGCGCATTTCCTCCGGCGCTGCCCAGGCAATCCCTCCCTGCTGGATGCCCACGTCCACAATATCCGAAGTATACTGGGGCAGGGCCAGGTCGCACCACGCCTGGACAATCAGCAATACCACAATGGCTATTACCGATTTTTTGCATTGTTTTAAATAACCAAGCAGCTTTAACATCTGCGGTCTCCTTTCCCGAAAGCGCCCCTGTTTTTCCCGGGGCGTCCCGGATTATACTCAATATGTTTTTTTATGGTATCATCCAGCGGATGGCATTGCAAGGAACCGTCCCTAAACTTTTTCTAAAATCAGGCCGGACCCGGGTTCCTTGACTTTTTCCCCCCTGTATGCAAAAATTGAACTGGCCTTGCTTTTCCCTGCATCGCTGCATAAACCCTTTCCGGGAATGAAACGCTAAATGCGACGGCTTACAGAAAGGATTTTACCCTTATGACAGGAAAAAACGCTCGTTTTTCACATATTCTGAATCGTATTTTCAAAAAAAGCAGTCCCAGGGACTTTGCGCTGGACCTGGGCAGCGACCTTGTGGGCAGCATTCTTTATGCCATCGGGATCTATACCTTTGCCTCCCGCGCGGATTTTGCCCCCGGCGGGATCTCCGGCCTTTCCCTGATCCTCAATCATCTTTGGGGGCTTCCCATCGGTACGGTTTCCCTGCTTTTGAACATTCCCTTTATCCTGTTAAGCTACCGGATCGTGGGAAGACGTTTTATGATCAAATCCATCCGTTCCATCCTGATCAGTACCCTGATGCTGGATCTGGTCTTTCCCCATACGCCGGCCTATTCCGGGGATCCCCTGCTGGCTGCCCTGTTTTCCGGTCTTTTTTTCGGCGCCGGTCTGGCCCTGATCTATATGCGCGGCTCCTCCACCGGCGGCACCGATTTTCTGACCATGTCCATCAAGGTGCTGCGCCCCCATCTGTCCATCGGTTTTGTTACCATGATAATCGACCTGCTGATCATCCTGCTGGGCTGGCCGGTTTTCGGCAACGTGGACGCCGTGCTTTACGGTCTGATTTCCACCTTTATCACTTCCTCCGTCATCGACAAGATCATGTACGGCGTGGACGAGGGGAAACTGGCCATCATCATCACTTCCAAAGGCGCGCAGGTGGCGCGCCAGATCGATGCAGCCTGCGCCAGGGGTTCCACCGTGATCCGCGCGCAGGGGGCCTACACGCTGGCGGACCTGCAGGTACTGCTGTGCGCCTGTTCCAAATCGGAGTCCTATAAGGTACGCAGCGCGGCCCACCAGATCGATCCCGGCGCTTTTGTCATGCTTACCGAAACCAGCCAGGTATTCGGCGAAGGATTTATCGATCCTACGGACAATGTGAAAATCGGATAGCCGTCAGTTCAGACGCAGAAAGGAGAAAAAAATGAAATTCGCAAACTTCCTGCCCCCAAAGGGCACCATCGGCTTTGTGTCCCCTTCCTTTGGATGCGCCACATCCCCTTACCGGGAAGCTTTTGCAAACGCCCTGGAAAAGTGGGGCGCCATGGGCTACTCCTGCAAAATCGGGCCCAACTGCTACGCCAGCGACGGCGTGGGGATCAGTTCCACCCCGCAAAACTGCGCGGCCGAACTGATGAAATTTTATCTGGATCCCGCCTGCGACTGTCTGCTTTCCTGCGGCGGCGGCGAGCTGATGTGCGAGATCCTGGAATATCTGGACTTCCCGGCACTGGCAGCGGCAAAGCCCAAATGGTACATGGGCTATTCGGACAATACCCACTTTACCCATCTGCTTGCCACCCTCTGCGACACCGCCTCCGTTTACGGCCCCTGCGCGCCGGCCTTTGGCATGGAGCCCTGGCATCCTTCCCTGCAGGATGCTTTCGACCTTCTTTGCGGCAGGAAAAACCGCGTGGAAGGCTATCCTCTCTGGGAAAAGGAATCTCTGAAAAATGAAGAAAACCCGCTGGCGCCCTACCATGTTACCGAGCCTAGGATTCTCACAAAAGTGCCCGACTGTGACCTTTCCTTCTCCGGCCGCCTTCTGGGGGGCTGCATGGACTGTCTGATCAATATGGCGGGCACCCGCTTTGACAAAACCGCCGCCTTCGCGGAAAAATATCGGGAAGACGGCATTGTGTGGTTTCTGGAAGCCTGCGACTTAAACGTATTTTCCATCCGCCGCGCCATGTGGCAGTTAGAACAGGCCGGATGGTTTTCCCATGTTTCCGGCTTCCTCATCGGCAGGCCCTTAAACGGGCAGGAAATGATGGGGCTGGATGCGCGCCATGCGGTGCTGGAAGTGGCCCTGCGCCATAACGTTCCCGTCGTCATGGACGTGGATCTGGGCCATTTGCCGCCCATGATGCCCCTTATCGTAGGCAGTCTGGCCCGGGTTTTTTGCGCGGGAAACCAAATCTCCATCGAGATGAAGCTTCAGCCGTAAACCCGGATATAACCGGATATTTCCTGAATCACGGACATTCCTTCCAGAATCCGGAGAGCGTCATTGAAATAGCGCTCCCGGACATTGTCCGTAATGATCACCAGTTCCGCCACGCCGTTGTGGCTCTTCTTTTGCACCACCTGTTCGATGCTGACCCCGTTATTGCCCAGAATCCCGGCGATATTGGCCAGCGCTCCCGGCCTGTCCGTTACCTGGATCCGCAAAAAGAAGCGGCTGACGGTTTCCTCGATGGGTTTTACCGGCAGATTCAGATAACAGCCGCAGCCGATCTTACCGCAGCTGCCATGCAGGAGATTTCGCATGCAGTCGATCACGTCCCCCATCACCGCGCTGGCCGTAGGCATTTCCCCTGCCCCCCTGCCCATAAACATGGCGTCGTCGCAGGCTTTTCCGTGTACAAAGACTGCGTTGAAGGAATCGCGTACCGATGCCAAGGGATGCTGGTCCGGAATCAGCATGGGATGTACTTTCACCTCAATGCCCTCGTCCGTAAGCCGGGTCATGCCGATGAGTTTGACCACATACCCGAATTCTTTTGCATAGCGGATATCCTCCGCCGTAATCTTCGTAATCCCTTCCGTATAGACCTGGGGGAATGTGACCCGGGAGTTAAAGGCGATGGACGCCATAATCGCCAGTTTGCGGCCCGCGTCATATCCTTCCACATCCGCCGTAGGATCGCTTTCCGCATACCCCAGGCGGGTGGCCAGCTTAAGCGCTTCCCCATATCCCATTCCCTCTTCGGACATCTTCGTAAGAATATAGTTGGTGGTCCCGTTTACAATCCCCATCACCTCCGTCAGTTCCGCCGCTGCAAGGCTCTGGCGCAGGGGCCGGATAATGGGGATAGCCCCCGCTACGGAAGCTTCAAAATGCAGGTCGCAGTGCCGTTCCTGCGCGGCTTCAAACAGCTGCGCCCCGTACTGGGCCAGCAGATCCTTATTGGCCGTAACCACCTGTTTCCCGCAATGCAGCGCTTCCTGGATATAATCGAGGGCCGGATGGATCCCGCCCATCAGCTCGATCACGATTTCGATCCCGTCGTCGTCCCGGATTTCCTCCCACCGGTCCGTCAGGATTTCCGAAGGGATTCCTTCCCTCTTTTTCGATCTGTCCCTGACCAGCACTTTGTCGATTTCCAGACGGGCCCCCGTCTTCTGGAAAATGTCCTCCTTAAGAAGGTTTGCCAGCTTATAAACCCCGCCTCCCACAGTGCCTGCGCCCAGAAGGGCCGCACGGATTGTTTTTCCCTGCTCCATTGCATTTTCCTCCGATCTTTGTTTTCTCATTCAGTACAGTTTCAGATATCTTCCCGTCACACTCTCAGCGCTTCCGGCAATCTGCGCCGGCGTTCCCGCCGCCACAATCCGTCCGCCCGCATCCCCGCCGCCGGGGCCCATATCGATGACATAATCTACATTCCGGATCACGTCCAGATCGTGCTCGATAACCACTACGGTTGCCCCGTTTTTTTGCAGCGTCCGAAACACTTCCAAAAGCGTCTGTACATCCAGCGGATGCAGGCCGATGGTGGGTTCGTCGAAGACAAAAACCGTATCGGCCAGGGCCCTTCCCATCTCGCTGGCCAGTTTCAGCCGCTGGGCCTCCCCGCCGGAAAGGCCCGGCGTGGCTTCTCCCAGGGTCAAATAGCCAAGCCCCAGCCGCTCCAGTACGGCCAGCCGCTGGCTGACGGTTTTTAAATCCCGGCAGACTTTCCTCGCCCTGTGTACATCCATAGCCATCAGTTCCGGCAGGGAACAGGAAAACCCTTCGGCGTTTTGATAGCGGATCTTTTCCGCTTCCTTCGTATAGCGGGACCCCCTGCAGGCCGGACAGGAAATTTCAACATCCGGCAGAAACTGCACATCCAGGCTGACACTTCCCGTCCCGTCGCATACGGGACAGCGCAGTTTCCCCGTATTATAGGAGAAATCCCCCGCCCGGTATCCCATCCTTACGGCGTCTTCTGTCCTTGCATATAATTTTCGCAGCTCATCGTGAATGTTTGCATAGGTGGCCACGGTGGAGCGGACGTTGACCCCGATGGGCACGGCGTCGATCAGCAAAACCCGCCCGATCCCCTTTGCTTCCACGTTCAAAACATGATCCGGAAGTTTTCTTCCCTCTATATAGGCTTTCAGTCCGGGAACCAGGCTTTCCAGGATCAGCGTTGTCTTTCCGGAACCGGAGACCCCGGTTACCGCCGTCAGTTTCCCTTTGGGAAACTTTGCCTGCAAAGGCTTCACCGTATGGATGCTCCCGGTGGAAAGACAGATTTTTTCCTCATTACAGCTGCTTTCATTCCCGGTCGCCGCAATCCCTTTTCCGGAAAGGAAAGGGCCGATTAAGGATCCGGGATCCGTCTTCAGGTCTTCTGCCGTTCCCTGTGCAATCACCCGTCCGCCCGACGCCCCTGCCCCCGGGCCCATTTCGATCATCCAGTCTGCTTTGGACAGAATCTGGACATCGTGATCCACCAAAAGCACCGAATTCCCGTCCGCCTTAAGATCCTGCAGCACCCCTGCCAGTCCTTCAATATTGGAAGGATGCAGGCCGATGGACGGCTCGTCCAACACATACAAAACTCCCGTGGTCCGGTTGCGCACCGCCCTGGCCAGCTGCATCCGCTGCCGTTCTCCCGTAGACAGGGTGGAGGCTGCACGGTCCAAAGTCAGATAGCCAAGCCCCAGCTGCATCAGCCTTTTGGCTGCGGTACGGAAAGAATCACAGATGCTCTCCGCCATGGGGCGCATCTGTACCGGAAGGGACGCAGGCACGCCATCCACCCAGACGCACAGCTCTTCCAGGGTCATCCTGCAGGCTTCATCCAGACCGATCCCCCTGATCCTGGGGCTTCTCGCTGCTTCCGAAAGGCGGCTGCCCTTACAGTCCGGACACGCTTCCTCTTTCAGGAACTTTTCCACCCGCTTCATCCCTTTTTCGTCCTTCACCTTCGCCAGGGCGTTTTGCACGGTGTAGACCGCGTTAAAGTAAGTAAAATCCAGCTCCCCGGCCTGATTGGAATTTTTCGCATGGTAAAAAATATGTTTCTTTTCTGCAGGCCCGTGGTAGACGATGTCCTTTTCCTTTTCCGTCAGTTCCCGGAAAGGGACGTTTGTGCGCACGCCCATCTCCCGGCATACGTCCGTCATCAAAGACCACATAAGGGAATTCCAGGGGGCCACTGCCCCTTCCTCGATGGTCAGGGAATCATCCGGCACCAGCGAAGACTCGTTCACCGTTCGGACAATCCCTGTCCCGTCGCAGGTCCTGCACGCGCCCTGGCTGTTAAAGGACAGTTCTTCCGCCGAAGGCGCATAAAAGCCTTCGCCGCATTCCGGACAGACCAGCTGATGTCCGGCCGCCACGGCCAGGGACGGTTCCAGATAATGGCCGTTGGGACAGCGATGGGAGGCCAGCCGGGAAAACATCAGCCTAAGGCTGTTGAGCAATTCCGTCCCCGTCCCGAAAGTACTGCGGATGCCGGGGACCCCCGGCCTTTGGTGCAAAGCCAAAGCCGCCGGGACATAGCGCACCTCGTCCACGTCCGCCCTGGCGGCCTGGGTCATCCGTCTGCGGGTATAGGCGGAAAGACCTTCCAGATAACGGCGGGATCCTTCCGCATACAAAACGCCCAGCGCCAGGGAGGATTTCCCGGAGCCGGACACTCCGGCAATCCCCACGATTTTATTCAGTGGAATGTCCACGTCAATATTTTTCAGATTATGAACACGCGCCCCCCGGACACGGATCGCGTAAGGGGCGGCAAAGGATTCTTTCATGAAATCTCCATTCCTCATTTCCCTGCTGCAGTCATTTCGATCTTAGTATACTATATCCGGCCCAAAAACGCTAAGGGCAAAAAGAAGGAGCCGTGAAAAAAATATTTGTGCAGTCTCGTGGGCTGAAACAGGCGGCGCATGGGATTTATCTTTCCAAAGACGCCTGGGTGGACGCCATGTATCTGCTGCATCTTCGCTGTCCGCAGGCAGTTTTTTCCCATGAAACGGCGCTGTTTTTGAAAGCGTACGCCCGCCGGAAAGATAAAGACCTGCGGACGCTGGTGCGCTATGCCAAGCTGTTCCGGGTCGAGAAGATTTTTCGCCAGTATTTGGAGGTACTCCTATGATAAAGACAGCTTGTAGCCTCTGTTCGTTTTTACACTTCCGACACATCTACCGCCTTGTATTCTCCGAGGGAATAAAATATAATGGTAGACGTTGTCGGAGGTACGAATATGGACTACATGACACTCAAAGAGGCGAGTCGGATTTTACTTTTAGAAGACGATGAAGCGCTGGGGCGTGGTATTTGTATGGCACTTGAAACGCCAAATTGTACCGTCACACATTGCAGCACACGTCTCCAGGCAATCAAGACTTTGCAGGGCATCGTCTTTGATTTATTGATTTTGGATATTAACCTGCCGGACGGCAGCGGGCTGGAACTGCTGCGGACACTGCGGAAAAGCGGCAACATTACTCCCGCCATTTTACTGACGGCCAATGATTTGGAACTGGATGAAGTGACCGGTCTGGAAGCCGGGGCGGACGATTATATTACCAAGCCTTTCTCCCTGGCAGTGCTCCGGGCCAGGGTGAACGCCCAGCTGCGGCGCTCTGTCCCGGTAAAACAGGATCGGATCGAATTGAACGGTTTCATCTTTGACTTCTCACGGATGGAATTTTCCAAAGAAGGGACAATCATCGACCTTTCCAAGACAGAACAGCGGCTGCTGCACCTGTTGGTGGAGAACCGGGGCCGCACGTTACCGCGGGAATTGCTGCTGGAAAAGGTGTGGGACGGCGGCGAGTTTGTGGATGAAAACGCCTTGTCTGTGGCGGTGCGGCGCCTGCGGGGGAAACTCAAGGATGCCCCTATCAGAACCGTGTACGGAGTTGGCTATACTTGGGAGGTAAGCAAATGACAGCTTTGACCTGGGTGCTGCTGGCCTTTGCTGTCATTGGGTTTCTATTTGGGCTCTGGCAGTGGACGGCCCGGCGCAAAACCGTCCGGCGGCTGGACAATATGCTGGAGCAGTCCATTTCCGGCGGTTTTACCGAGGAACATTTTGATGAAACAGAACTGTCTGCGCTGGAGACAAAATTTGTCCGGTTCCTGCGCGGCTCTGCCCATACGCAAAAAACGATGGAAACCGAACAGGAAGCGGTAAAAACACTGATCGCCGATATTTCCCATCAGACGCGCACCCCCATCGCAAATTTACTTGTCTACGCCTCGCTTTTGACGGAAAGCAATCTGCCGCCGCGCCAGCAGGAACAGGCCCAGGCGCTGCTGACACAGGGGGAGAAACTGTCGTTTCTGATTCAGACCCTGGTCAAGGCTTCGAGATTGGAAACAGGTATTGTGGTTCCAGCCCCCTCGCCTGGCCCTGTATCCCCTTTATTAGAGGCGGCTGCCGGGCAGGAAAGACCTGCGGCGGAGAAAAAGGAAATCACCTTGCAGGTCCTTGCGTTTGCAGGCGACGCCTCCTTTGACTTGCGCTGGACAAGCGAAGCCCTTGGCAATGTTATCAACAACGCGGTAAAGTACACGCCCGCTGGAGGAAGGGTTACCGTATCTGCACAGATGCTTGAGACCTTTTGCCGGGTGGACGTGACGGACACGGGCCCCGGTATTCCGGAAGAAGAACAGGGCGGGATTTTTAACCGCTTCTATCGCGGTGCTTCAACTCACCCGGCGGAGGGGCTTGGCCTGGGGCTTTATCTGGCACGGGAAATCCTGTCCCTTCAGGGCGGTTACATCAAAGTATCCTCCAAACCCGGAAACGGGAGCACTTTTTCCCTGTATTTGCCCCGTGCGTTGAATCGGATATGAAGAACCGGAAATCTTTCAACTCTGTTAGATTTGAGAAAGACTCAGGAAAGAATTATATGGTAAAGTCTGTATTGTCAAAAGGCAATGCAGACTTTTTTGCGTTTGTGGAGGGATACAAGATGACGATTTTAGAAACCAAACACTTAAAGAAATATTACGGCAAGGCAGATACGCAGGTAAAAGCGCTGGATGGTGTCAATCTCAGCGTGGAGGACGGGGAGTTCGTGGCTATCGTGGGCACCTCCGGCTCCGGCAAGTCCACCCTGCTTCATATGTTGGGCGGCCTGGACCGGCCCACCGGCGGCTCCGTCACCGTGGACGGGAAGGATATCTTCTCGCTGAAAGACGAGGCCCTCACCATTTTCCGCCGTCGAAAGATCGGCTTCGTGTTCCAGAGTTTTAACCTGGTGCCGGTGCTGACGGTGCGGGAAAACATCGTTTTGCCCATCCAGTTGGACGGCGGCAAAGTAGACGAACGCTATATAGGGGAGGTAGTCACCGCCCTGGGGCTGGAAAGCAAGCTAAATGGCCTGCCGGGGCAGCTTTCCGGCGGCCAGCAGCAGCGGGTGGCCATCGCCCGCGCCCTGGCGACCAAGCCCGCCATTCTTCTGGCCGACGAACCGACCGGAAACTTGGACAGCCGCACCAGCCAGGATGTACTGAGCCTGATGAAGGTGACGGGACGGAAATTTTCCCAAACGATGGTTATGATTACACACAACGAAGAAATTGCCCAACTTGCTGACCGAATTGTCCGCATTGAGGATGGGCGGATTGTGACACAGTAAGGGGGGAGAGCCATGAAAGTTTCAAACCGAAAATGCGTTCGCCATTTGGCGCAAAAAAGCCTGCTGGCAAGCCGTACCCGCAATCTGATTGCCATCGTGGCCGTCGCCCTGACAACGATGCTGTTTACCTCTTTGTTCACCATCGCCCTGTCCATCAACGCTGGGTTCCAACAGTCCAATTTCCGGCAGGTGGGCGGTTTTTCCCACGGCGGGTTCAAGTACCTGACGGAGCAGCAGGCTGAAACGCTGCGGGACGATCCCCTCATTGACCGGTACGGCATGCGGCGCTTTCTCGGAATGCCCACCGATGTTCCCTTCAACAAGTCCCACGTGGAGGTGAGCTGGTGCGACGCCAACGAGGCCCACTGGATGTACTGCGACCCGGTGGAGGGCTCTTTACCGCAGGAAGGCACCGACCAGGCTGCTACCGACACCCATGTACTGGAACTGCTGGGCATCGAGCCGGTGATCGGCGCAAAATTCACCCTTACCTTCGATGTGGACGGGCACGAAACCACTCAAACCTTCACCCTCTGCGGCTGGTGGGAATACGACGAAGCCATCGTAGCCAACCATGTCCTCATCCCTGAGAGCCGGGTGAATGAAGTCCTGGCGGAAGTGGGCGTGAGCCCGGACAACTCCACGGATGGTATGACCGGCGCCTGGAACATGGATGTGATGCTAAAAAGCGGCTCCCGGCACATAGAGCGGGATTTGAACCAGATTCTGGAAAACCATGGTTATCAGGACGAAACCGCCGGGGACAATTACATCGATACTGGTGTCAACTGGGGCTATACCGGGGCCCGGATGTCCGACATTGTGGACCCCATGACTGTCATCGCCATTGCCGGGGTGATCCTGCTTATCATTTTCACCGGGTATCTCATCATTTACAATGTGTTCCAGATCTCGGTAGCCGGGGACATCCGGTTCTATGGCCTTCTGAAAACCATCGGCACCACCCCCCGGCAGCTGCGGCGGATCATCCGTCTGCAAGCCCTGACCCTCTCTGCCGTTGGCATCCCCATCGGGCTTATCATCGGTTGGCTCATCGGCGGGCAGCTGACCCCGGTGATTGTGGCCCGGCTCAACGGGATTATGCCCATGACCTCCGTCAGCCCCTGGATCTTTGTCATCGCCGCTGCCTTTGCTCTGCTAACAGTGCTCATCTCCTGCCGGAAGCCGGGACGGATGGCGGCCAGGGTTTCCCCGGTGGAAGCAGTGCGCTACACCGAAGGCAGCAGCGAAAAGACCCGTGCCAAGGGCCGGAAGGCCCGGAAGGTCAGCCCCTTTACGATGGCCTGGGCCAACCTGGGCCGCAGCAAAGGAAAAACCGTGGTGACAGTGCTCTCCCTGTCTCTGGCAGTGGTGCTGCTCACCGTGACGGTGAACTTCGCCGGCGGATTCGACATGGACAAATATGTGTCCAACTTCACCGCCAGCGACTTTATCGTGGCCAACGCAGGGAAATTCCAGACCAGCACCCTGTTCAGTACAATGCAGGCCGTACCCCAGTCCGTCATCGATGACATCGACGCCCAGGGCGGCATCACGGACAGCGGCGTGGTTTACGGCCGGACCTCCCCCATGTTGGAGTACGTCACCGAGGACTGGTTTTGGCAGAACAAGCAACACTTCTATTCCCCGGAACAGATGGACAATCTGATCCGCCTGACCGATAGAAATGAGGCGGGCCTGCTGGCTGACTCGGTGCAGCTGTCCGGCATGAGCGCCTTCGCCCTGGACCACCTGACGGTGCTGGAAGGGGATTTGTCCGCTCTCTATGAGCCGGGCAGCCGGGCCATCGCCGCCGTGTACGCAGAGGATGACTACGGAAACGCCGACATGAATTCTCACTGGGCCCGGCTGGGGGACACCGTCACCCTCCGCTATGTGGAGGAGAGCGAGTTCTACGACCCGGACACCGGCGAGGTCTGGGCTTCGCTGGAGGATGTGCCGGACGGGGCCAACTGGGTGGAACGGCCGGTACAATACCGGGACGTGGACTATACCGTAACGGCCCTGGTAGCGGTGCCCTCCGCCCTCAGCTACCGCTACTATGGCAGCGATGAATTCATCCTAAACGACCAAACCTTCGTCCAGGACACCGGAACGGACAGCATCATGTATTATGCTTTCGACACGGCCGATGAAGCGAACGCGGCTATGGAATCCTTCCTGGCGGACTACACGGAAAACGTAGACCCGGAGCTGGACTACGAGAGCAAGGCCACCTATGCCGGGGAATTTGAGAGTATGCGCTCCATGTTCCTGCTGCTGGGCGGGGCGCTTAGCTTCATCGTGGGGCTGGTCGGCGTGCTGAACTTCTTTAATGCCATCCTGACCGGCATCATTGCCCGCCAAAGAGAGCTTGCGGTACTCCAGGCCGTCGGTATGACCGGGAAGCAGCTGCGCGCCATGCTGATCTGGGAGGGACTGCTGTACGCCCTGGGGGCGGCAGGACTGGCTTTGATTTTGACGCTGGCGTTGGGGCCGGTTGCCTTCCGGGCGGTAGAAGGACTGTTCTGGTTCTTTACCTACCGCTTAAACCTCACGCCCTTCCTGTTCATCCTCCCGCTCTTTGCCCTGCTTGGGGCGGGTATTCCGGTCCTCACCGGCCACGCAATGGCAAAACGCACCGTAGTGGAGCGGCTGCGGATGGAGTAAGCCCAATCAATAGAATGCTGCCGGACGACGGCAAAAGAAAAAAAGCCCTGAACCGTAAAGCTCAGGGCTGAAAATTCTGGTGCCGGTGGTGGGACTCGAACCCACACGGATTTCTCCACGCGATTTTGAGTCGCGGTCGTCTGCCAATTCCGACACACCGGCATTTCTATTCATACTGATCCGGAAGGCAAAAACGCTTCCTTCAGCAGCCGAAAATTATAATACCATATCTTCTCACAATTTTCAAGCCTTAGTTTGCCTTCCGGATTTTTGCCGTCCGTGATCCGGTCGGCTGTTATTTCAGCTTTTCAAATCCTTCCGCTGCCTTTTCCAGCTTTTTGTAAAGATCAAAGCCGTCGAATGTGGCGAAATAGTCCATGGGCTTCTCTGCCCGGCGGATCATCTCAACACTGCCGTCCTCCTTAAGCAGAAGTTCCGCGCTGCGCAGCTTGCCGTTGTAATTATATCCCATGGAAAAACCGTGAGCGCCGGTATCATGGATAAACAGGTAATCCCCTGTCTCAATTTTGGGAAGCTTTCTGTCAATGGCAAACTTATCGTTATTTTCACACAGGGACCCGGTCACATCGTAAATACAGTCGCAGGGCGCGTCCTCCTTGCCCAGTACCGTGATGTGGTGGTATGCGCCGTACATGGCCGGACGCATCAGGTTCACCGCGCAGGCATCCACGCCGATATATTCCTTGTAAATGTGTTTTTCATGGATTGCTTTGGTAACCAGCGCCCCGTAAGGCCCCATCATAAAGCGGCCCATTTCCGTATAGATCGCCACGTCGCCCATGCCCGCAGGCACCAGGACTTCGTCGTAAACCCGATGGACCCCTTCTCCGATGGCTTCAATATCATTGGGCTCCTGGTCCGGACGATAGGCGATCCCCACGCCGCCGGAAAGATTGATAAAAGCAATATGCACACCCGTCTTTTCCTTCAGGGAAACAGCCAGCTCGAACAGCTGCTTTGCCAGCCGGGGATAGTATTCATTGGTCACGGTATTGCTGGCCAGGAAAGCGTGAATGCCGAAATGTTTCACGCCCTTCCCTTTCAGGATCCGGAAAGCCTCTTCCATCTGTTCCCCGGTCATCCCGTACTTGGAGTCCCCCGGATTATCCATAATCCCGTTGCTTAAGGTGAAAACCCCGCCCGGATTGTAGCGGCAGCTCATGGTTTCCGGCAATTTCCCCAGGATTTTTTCCACAAAGCCGATGTGCGTAATATCATCCAGGTTGATGATCGCGCCCAGCTTCCCTGCCAGGGCATAATCCTCTGCGGGCGTGTCGTTGGAAGAAAACATGATCTCATGTCCCCGGATGCCCAGCGCGTCGCACAGCATCAGCTCCGTCGCGGAAGAACAGTCGCAGCCGCAGCCGTATTCCCGCAGAATCTCCATCAGGAAAGGATTGGGCGTCGCCTTTACCGCGAAATATTCCTGAAAGCCCGGATTCCAGGCGAAAGCCTTCCTTACTTTTTCCGCGTTGGCGCGAATCCCCGCTTCGTCATAAAGATGGAACGGAGTGGGGTATTTTTTTACGATCTCTTCCACCTGTTCCTTTGTCACAAAAGGTTTCTTTTCCATTTTTAGTCTCTCCCAAAATTCTATCTGTTTTCTATCTGCCAGTCGATGGGCTCTGCGCCATGCTCCTTTAAAAAAGCATTGGCCTTACTGAAATGCCGGCACCCGAAAAAACCTCTGGACGCGGACAGCGGACTGGGATGGGGCGCCTTTAAAATCAGATGCTTCGGATTGGTCAGCATCTCCGCCTTCGCCTGCGCCGGCCTGCCCCAGAGAAGAAAGACGATGGGGCGGTCCTGCGCATTCACTGCCTCAATCACTGCATCCGTAAACTGTTCCCAGCCCCTTCCCTGGTGGGAATTGGCCTGATGGGCCCGTACCGTCAGTACGGTATTCAAAAGCAATACTCCCTGATCCGCCCACTTTTTCAAATATCCGTTGTTGGGGATAAAACAGCCCAGGTCATCGTGCAGTTCCCTGTAAATATTGACAAGGGACGGCGGGATTTCCTGCCCGGGACGCACGGAAAAACACAGGCCATGGGCCTGGTTCACATTGTGGTACGGATCCTGCCCCAAAATCACAACCTTTACTTTGGAAAGCGGGGTAAAGTGGAATGCATTGAAAATTTCGTCTGCCGGGGGATAGATCACCCTTGTAGCATACTCCGTTTTTACAAATTCAAACAGTTTTGCATAATATGGTTTCCCAAACTCTTCTTTCAGCGCCGGCAGCCAGTCGTTTGTGATCATTGCCATCGCACCGGGACTCCTTTCTCTTTCAGATATTCTTTCACCTGTGCGATTTCCAGCTCTTTATAGTGAAACAGGGATGCTGCCAGGGCTGCGTCGGCTCCTCCTTCGGTAAGCGCTTCCCGGAAATGTTCCAGCGTACCGGCGCCTCCGGAGGCGATCACCGGAATGGAAACCAGGTCCGACACCGCCCGGGTAAGCTCGATATCGTATCCCGCTTTCGTTCCGTCGCAGTCCATACTGGTCAGCAGGATTTCTCCCGCTCCCAGCTTCTGCGCTTTCCGCGCCCACTCCAAAACGTCCAGCCCCGTATCGATCCTGCCGCCGTTTTTGTAAACATTCCAGCCGCTTTTATCGCTGCGGCGCTTTGCGTCGATCGCTACCACGACGCACTGGCTGCCGAATTTATCCGCCGCATCGGCAATCAGCCGCGGCGTATTGATGGCTGCGGAATTGACGGAAATCTTGTCCGCCCCTTCCCTCAAAATGGCCCGGAAATCCTCCACCGTACGGATTCCCCCTCCTACCGTGAAGGGGATAAATACCTTTTCCGCCACACGGCGCACCATATCCACCACGGTTTTCCTCGCATCGGAAGACGCGGTGATATCCAGAAAAACCAGTTCATCCGCACCGGCCCGGTCATAGGCTCCCGCGATTTCCACCGGGTCCCCCGCATCCCTTAAATTGACGAAATTCACGCCTTTTACCACCCTGCCGCCGTGGACATCCAGGCAGGGAATGATTCTCTTTGTATGCATACTCCACTCCTCTTTGCCGCCTTTTCTTCTTACCGGTTCGCTCCGATACTGACAAAATTTTTCAGGATCAAAAGCCCTGTTTCGGAACTTTTTTCCGGATGGAACTGACAGGCAAACACATTCCCCTTTTCCACGGAAGCGTCGATGGAAACGCCATACCGGGTACGGGCGGTCACAATATCTTCCTCCGCCTTCAGATAATAGGAATGCACAAAATAAACGTAAGACTGGGGCAATACGCCCTCAAACAGCCTGCCTGCTTTGGGAAATTCCAGGGAATTCCAGCCGATGTGCGGGATTTTTAAGGGCTTTTTATCCGGCCCTTCCCCTTCCGGAATCCGTAGAATCCTGCCCTTTAAAATACCAAGTCCCTGTACGCCGGGGCTTTCCTCACTGGATTCAAATAATAGCTGCAGTCCGAGACAGATTCCCAAAAAAGGCGTTCCGTTTTGAACCACTTTGCGGATCACATCCACCAGGCCATAATCTTCCAGCCTTTTCATAGCGTCCCCGAAAGCGCCCACGCCGGGCAAAATCACCCGGTCGGCGCCCAGGATTTTCCCCGGTTCCCGCGTCAGGACCGTTTCCTGTCCCAGAAACTGCAGCGCCTTCTCCACGCTCTTTACATTGCCCGCATCATAATCGATAATCGCTACCATATTCACTCACTTTCTTCCAGCAGAAACTCCACGGAATTTTTCGCGATGGATACGCCCTTTTCCCCCAGCTCCTCCGTCATCTGGTACAGCCTGGAATGCACCCGGAAAAAACGGGCCTTCTGATTGAAATATGCCACTTTTTCAAAGGGAAAACGGATGATCTGGGGAAACTGCATCCCGGCTCCCAGCTCCAGAATACACAGATCCCGGTTCAATGTTCCCTGCAGCCATTTTGTATACTTCTCCCACTGGGGCAGATACCCTTCTTCCCGGTACGCCGGGGAAGAAATCCGGTTAAACCACAGCGGTTTTTGACAGGAGGGACAAAAGGGGAATGCTTCCCGCTTTGGCTTCCCTGCCGCAAGGGCTTCATCCACCGCCCGCAAAACGGCCTTTTGTACGTCTTCTTTCAAAAGTCCGCTTTCGCCGCAAAGCGGACAGCCGTTCTCACACTGAAGCGCACGAAAACCGCCGCAGGGCGTCACGATCCTGCCTTCATCCAGCCCGGATCCGTAAATCAGGTCATCCCGGCACAGGGAAACAATAAAATAGTTTTTCCCCTGCAGCAGCTGCCCCAGTTTCTGGTAAGCCTTCTTCTTCTCTAAATCGGGATTGTGTTCCAGATCGTGAAAACAAAGATACTGTTCAAATGGTCCGCTGCTTTCTGTCTGCGCTGCCAGGGAGACATAAAGCGGATTTTCCTTCCACCTGTCTGCAGGCGTCTCCCATTCGGTCCCAAGCCCTACCAAAACAAGCTGGGCTTCCTCTATTGCTCTTTCTACCTCTTTCGTCATATTCTGACTCCTTTTCTTCTCATGGTATTATAGCAGACTTTACCGCGCTGAACAACTAAAAAAAGCTTTTACTCTTTACGAATAAAAGCTTTCTGGGATCATACCCTCAAAACTGAACACTGAATCTTTCTCTCTCTTTTCATCCGTCTTCCCTTGCCTTCCCAGGTTAAGCCCTCGACCGATTAGTACATGTCAGCTCCATGCATTACTGCACTTC
>CALWGP010000002.1 GCA_944380095.1 uncultured Lachnospiraceae bacterium
TTCAGCATGATGGCCGGTGTGGATTTATACTGATATCCGCTCTGCTCATAGACTTTCATATTTCTGAATTTTTTCATTGCCATAGATGTGCCTCCTTAAACCGTAAATGAATATTTACTTTAGAAATGCCTTTGTCTTCCAGTCATCGGCCGTCAGTCCAACGGCACCACCTCCCTTAAATCCTTCTGCCGGAAACATCGCTCAACTAACCTCGGCTTCGCCTCGCTAAGGTTCGCGATGTGCGTTCTCACTAAGCTCAGCTGACGCTTCGCTAAGTGTTCACAGCAAAAACAGCTGCCAATGCATTTACGCATCAGCAGCTGCCGATTTAAGTTCCGTGTATTATTTATTTGACTATTTCTCCTGATCCTTGATCCTGTAATAGTCTTCCATATCCAGGGTCAGATCCACATGAGTGTCAGGCTTTGATTTTCGGTTGCTCAAGAGGCACACAGTCTCTATCCCCGTGGTCCAGGGGAACTGGTCCACGGGCACGCACCGCACCGCCTCATATCCGTTTTCCAGAAATACTTCCAGGTCCCGCGCCAGGCTGGTTGGCTTGCAGGAAATGTATACCAGGCGCGGCACGCCGTAGGCGATGATCCGCGCCAGGGCTTTGGGATTCACCCCGTCCCTGGGCGGGTCCAGGACAATGAAGTCCGGCTTTTCTTCGATGGAATCCAGTACTTTGAGCACATCCCCGGCAATAAATTCGCAGTTGTCCAGCCCGTTTAGCCGGGCGTTTTCCCGGGCAGCCTCCACCGCTTCCTCCACGATTTCCACGCCGATCACCTTTTTTGCCACCGGGGCCAGCAGCTGGGCGATAGTACCGGTCCCGCTGTACAGATCGTACACCACGCTGCCGGGGGAGTCTTTGCCGTCCAGATCCCCGATGTATTCCCGCGCCGTCTCGTACAGCACCTCCGCGCCCCAGCTGTTGGTCTGGAAAAAGGAAAAAGTGGAAATCCTGAATTTCAGTCCCAGCAGCTCTTCATAGAAGAAATCCTGACCGTATAAAATCCGGGTTTCGTCGCTTTTCACCGCATCCGCCACGGAATCGTTGCAGATTTGCAAAATCCCCGCGATCCGCCCCTCCAGCGGAAGGGACAAAAGCATTTCCTTCCACGAAGCCAAATCCGGCTGAAACTGGGTGGTGGTTACCAGGGCCACCAGGATTTCCCCGGTTTTGGACGCTTTGCGCACCAGCAGGTGACGCAGATAGCCCTGATGGGTATAGCGATGGAAAAATGGCAGCTTAAGCTTTTGGAAATATTCCAGCGTGCCGAGCAAAATCTGCCGGTAATCCCCGTCCACGATCCGGCAGTCGTCCACGGTGACCACATCGTAAAAACTGCCTTTTTTGTGCATGCCCAGGGCCAGCGGGCCGTCCTTTACCTCGTCCCCGAAGGAAAATTCCATCTTATTGCGGTAGCCAAACCGGACGGGGCTGGGCTTGATGGGCTCAAAAACGCATTCCCCCTCCTGCTTTGCCAGCACCGGCGCAAGGAGATCCCGTACCTGTTTTTCCTTGATGCGAAGGCTCTCTTCATAAGGCATGGAAAGATAGCTGCAGCCGCCGCAGGTCCCGAAATGCCGGCAGCAGTCCGGCCCGCCCAGGGCGCTTTCCAGGAAGGAAGGCTCCAGGATTTCCTTCAGCCTCCCTTCCCCCTTTCCTTTGCGCACCTTCGTTACCGCCAGCGAAACCTTCTGCCCGGGAAGGGCCCCTTTCACCACGCAGATTTCCGGCTGCGCCCCTGCTTCGCCTGTTTCGCCTGCTTCGCCTGTTTCGCAAGCCGGTGTCCCCGGTTCTGCCGTGTCCTGCGCAAACAGGCGCACTACCGCCTTGTTGGGGAACTTTACTTCTTCCACGATCCCTGTCCTGATCTGTCCTTTTTTCACCGCTTTCCTCCTCTTTCCTGTCCGGTCCGCGCGATACCGCAGGCCCGGCAGCCCCTGCCGGCCTTTCGCGCAAAAAGCGGGCGCCCCTTCCCGGCCAGGATCCGCATCCTGTCTGCATCGGGGCAACCCGCTCTCTTCCCTGTCCTGTATATACGATCTGGGCTTATTCTTCTGCCGCCTGCTCTTCTTCCTTCTCGGGAGCCGCTTCTTCCTTAGCGCCGTCCTTCTCTTCCTCCGGATCGTCGTCTTCAAAGTCGTCGTCGAAATCGTCGTCAAAATCTTCCAGATAGTCCGGGGTCAGATAACGGTATACCGCATAGGCAATCCCCGCGATCACAACCACTGCGCCCACAATCGCCAGCGCCCAGAAAATCCAGTTGTTCTTCCGGTCGTCCTTCCTCCTCAGAATCTCGTTTGCCCTGATCGCATCCATAATCTCGTCCAGTCTTGCCATACTCTCCACCTTTCCTTTCTATTTCTAGCATGAAGCATTCTTCCGTCGCTCGATGTACTTATCATACCACTCTTTGGACAATTTTACTATAAAAAACGCGCATTTTTATATTTTTTTCAGTTTTGCGAAAGCCGCGTACATGATCTTTTGCCCCGGCCCGTCAAACCGGACCGTCACCTGATAGTCCCTGGGACCGTCCACAATGTTGGTCACCGTGCCGTCCCCGTATTTTAAGTGCCGTACCCGGTCTCCCACGCCATATTCCAGGCTGTCCGCCTTGGCGGCGCCTTTCTGCAGCCCGTTTACGCTATCCAGGCCGCCGATCCCTTTTGCGATATAGGGCTTATTCTCTAAAGCGGTCCGTTTCGGACGAAGGACGGCTTTCGGCTTTTCATAGCCCGTAAAGGCGGCACCGGAAAAACCGCTGTTCCATGCGTCCCCTTTCGAACCAAAGGCGCCGGATGAAACCGGCTGTTTGAAAGAGCCAAAGCGGTCCGGGCTGCCGGAATCTTTTGAAGCGCCCGTCCGGTCCGAAGTCCCGGAGAAGCCCGAAAAGCCCGAAAAACCCGAGAAGCCGGAGAAACCGGAAAATCCGTCGTCCCCTCCCCCTGCGCTTTCTTCCCCGAAGGAAAACTTCCGGATACCGGGCACCCGTTCATCCATCAGGTTCCCGGGGATTTCCCGCACGAACCGGCTCACGGCGTTGTACTGGGTCTCCCCGCGGACCAGACGCTGTTTGGCGCACGTCAGCGTCAGCTCCCGTTTGGCGCGGGTAATGCCCACGTAGGCCAGGCGCCGTTCTTCCTCCACCGCGGTGGGATCATCCGATACGATGCTCATATAACTGGGGAAAAGCCCGTCTTCCATCCCGGCCAGATACACCACGGGAAATTCCAGCCCTTTGGCCGAATGCAGCGTCATCAAAAGCACTTTATTGTTGTCTGTGTCCACGTTGTCGATGTCCGCCACAAGGGCCACTTCCGCCAGAAAGCTGCTCAGCGTGGCGTCCTCATGCACCGTCTCAAAGGCCACCACCTTGCTGATGAGCTCGTTGATATTATCGATCCTGTCCTGGGCGTCCTCTTCGTCGGACGCTTCCAGTTCCCGGACATATCCCGTATTTTCAATGATTTCCTTGAGCAGCTCTTCTAAGGAATAGTACTTCAGTTTGGCGCGGAAGGCCTGGATCATGGTCACAAAGGGCTGCAGCTTTGCGCTGCTTCTTCCCAGGGACGGTATCTGGTCCGCCTGGCGCATGGCGTCGTAAAAGCTAATCCCGTTTTCGTCCGCGTACTGCTGCACCCTGTTGATGGTGGCCGTGCCGATGCCGCGCTTTGGCACGTTGATAATCCGGCGCACCTGCAGATCGTCCTGCCCGTTGTCGATGGTTTTTAAATAGGCCAGCATATCCTTGATTTCCCGGCGGGCGTAGAAATTCACCCCGCCCACCACATCATAGGGAATGCCTTCCACGATAAACCGCTCTTCCAGCAGACGGGACTGGGCGTTGGTGCGGTACAGCACGGCGCAGTCCTTAAAATCCGCGTCCCGCAGCCGCTTCCTGCGGGCCACGTCGTCCGCGATAAATTCCGCCTCTTCGTAGGCCGTGTCAAACTGGCGGAAATGAATCAGGCTGCCGTTTCCCTGATCCGTCCACAGCGCCTTTTCTTTTCGCTCTGCATTGTTGCGGATCACCTCGTTGGCCGCGTCCAGGATGGTCTGGGTGGAACGGTAATTCTGCTCCAGCTTGATAACGGCGGCTTCGGGAAAGACTTTTTCAAAATCCAGGATATTATTGATATTGGCTCCCCGGAACTTGTAAATGGACTGGTCGTCGTCGCCCACCACGCACAGATTCCGGTATTTGCCCGCCAGCAGGCGGATCAGCTCAAACTGCGCCGTATTGGTATCCTGATATTCGTCCACCATGATATACCGGAACCGCTCCTGGTAGGAATCCAGCACATCCGGGCAGGACCGAAACAGCTCCACCGTCTTGACGATCAGGTCGTCAAAATCCAGGGCGTTGTTTTTCTTTAAGGCGTTCTGATACTCCCGGTACACTTCCGCGATTTTTCTCTTCCCGAAATCGCCCATGGTATTGAGCTCGTACTCCACCGGGGAAACCAGCTCGTCCTTGGCGGAAGAAATGGCCGCCATCAGGCTTCGTTCCTTGTAGGTCTTCGTATCCACCTGAAGCTTTTTGCACACTTCTTTGATGATATTTTTGCTGTCGTCCGTATCGTAAATGGTAAAATTCGTGTCGAAACCGATCCGGTCAATATAACGGCGCAAAATCCTTACGCAGCTGGAATGGAAGGTGGAAACCCAGACCGCTTCCGCCCCGTGCCCCACCAGGCTGTCCACACGCTCCCGCATCTCCCCGGCCGCTTTATTGGTAAAGGTAATGGCCATAATATTCCAGGGCCGCACCCCTTCATGGGAAATCAGGTAAGCGATCCTGTGCGTCAGCACCCGGGTTTTCCCGCTGCCCGCCCCGGCCAGGATCAGCACCGGCCCTTTTGTTTTGAAAACCGCTTCCCGTTGTCTTTCATTCAGCGTATCATAAATACTCATGCTCTTCCCTGCCCTTTTTCTGACTCTTTCTGCAGCAACTTCTTCGATTTTATCAGATTTCCCCCCGTTGTACAATCGGAAACTTCCTTCCGGTGTCTAAGCTCACTTTTTTCCTCACGGCCCTGCGCTGCGCCGCATATGATATACAAACTTGCATTTCTGTCGGAGACGGAATGAAAAAGAAACTCCTGATTTTTCCTGTTCTGGCGGCCCTGTGCCTCACCGGCCTTGCCGCCTGCGCAAAACCCGGCGCTTCCGGGGATGGTTCCGGCGAAAAAGCCGTGCGGGTCACCCTCAACGAAGTGGCCCATTCCATTTTTTATGCGCCCATGTATGCGGCCATTGAAAACGGGTATTTTAAAGAGGAAGGAATCGAAATCGACCTGGTCAACGGCTTCGGGGCCGACAAGACCATGACCGCCGTGCTGTCCGGGGAAGCCGACATCGGTTTCATGGGGTCGGAATCCACCATCTACACCTATCTTGGCGGCACGGACGACTATGTGGTCAACTTTGCCCAGCTGACCCAGCGGGCCGGGAATTTCCTCGTATCCCGCCAGCCCGTGGAGGAATTTTCCTGGGACCTTCTGAAGGGGAAAAGCGTGCTGGGCGGCCGTGCGGGCGGGATGCCGCAGCTTGTTTTCGAATATATCCTCAAGAAAAACGGCATCGACCCCAAAACGGATCTTTCCATCGACCAAAGCATTGACTTTGGTTCCACCGCCGCGGCCTTTTCCGGCGGGCAGGGGGATTTTACCGTTGAGTTTGAGCCCCATGCCACCGCCCTGGAGCAAAAAGGAGACGGATACGTGGTGGCTTCCCTGGGTGAAGATTCCGGCTACGTCCCCTACACTTCTTTTTCCGCGAAAAAAAGTTATATCGACGCCAACCCGGAGCTGGTCCAGTCCTTCACCAACGCCCTGCAAAAGGGGATGGACTTCGTGGCAAAGCATTCCCCGGAGGAAATCGCGGCTGCCATCCAGCCCCAGTTTCCGGAAACGGATCTGGAAACCCTGACCGCAATCGTCACCCGCTATTATGATCAGGATACGTGGAAACAGGATCTGATCTTTTCCGAAGACGCTTTCATCCTTTTGCAGGATATTCTGGAAGAGGGGGGCGAACTTTCCTCCCGCGTCCCCTATGAAGACCTGGTCAATACCGAATTTGCCGAAAAGGCGCTGGACTAAAGACAGCGCCCGCCGCAGGCCGAAAGGAATCTTATGGAGAAAAGAACCCGGATTTTTCTGGCAGCAGGCTTCGTCTTTCTGTGTGTCGCCGGCTCCCTGCTGCACTTTTTTTACGGTTTTACCGGAAAGGACCCGCTGGCCGGCCTGGTTTCCCCGGTCAACGAGTCCCCCTGGGAGCACTTGAAGCTTCTGTATTTTCCTGCCCTGCTTCTGACGGGCGCAGGCTGTCTGATCCTGCGGGAAAAAAGCGGCGTCCTTCCCGCCGCCATGGGGGCCGGCGTCTGGACCGGTATGCTCTCCATCCTGTGCGTCTTCTTTTTTTACACGGGCGTACTGGGCTTTTCCCTGCTGCCCCTGGATCTGCTCACCTTCGCCGCCGGGGCCGCTGTCACCTGCCTGACGGCGGCAAAAATCCTGCGGCAAAAAAACCCTCCCTGCGCCGCCCTCCGGGCGGGAACGGCCCTTTTGTTGCTTCCCCTGCTCCTCTTTTTCCTGTTTACCTATGACGCGCCGCCTGTCGCGCTCTTTGAAGTCCCCGCCTTTTCAGGCGCCCGATGACCGTATGGTCAAAAAGGGCAAAAAGATGGAGCTGTGAAAATCATTCCGCATTTTCACAGCTCCATTCTCTTCTCTTAATCACTCAGCTAGTTCGAATTCATTAAAAACAAAAAACAAAGTCTTTATTATTTAAAGAACAGGCACATAGGTTAATGATAAGATGACTATAAGATCCTAAAATCTTATAATTTGGTTACGTTAACAGCCTGGGGGCCCTTCTCTCCCTGAACGACGTCATACTCTACAGCAGCGCCTTCTTCCAGAGATTTGAATCCTTCCATGTTCAGCCCGGAATAATGTACGAATACATCATGGCCGGCTTCATCGGAGATGAATCCATAACCCTTCTGGTTGTTAAACCATTTCACAGTACCCTTGTTCATGTAGATACCTCCAAGAAAAATAGATTGTTACTTGTTACACATCAGAAGCATAGCACATTCAGGAAAAAAAGTAAAGCAAAAAGTCAAATATCGTTTCTGCGCATTCTCTGCACCGTTACTCTGCGTTTTCCTCGATTCTGGAAAAGACCATCTCGTATCCGTCGTTTCCATAGTTTAAAGAACGGTTCACCCTGCTGATGGTGGCTGTGGACGCCCCGGTCTTTTCCGCGATGTCCAGATAGGTCCGGCCCCGCCGCAGCATAGCCGCCACTTCAAAACGCTGGGAAAGGGAAAGCAGCTCGTTCACCGTACACAGATCTTCGAAAAAAGAATAGCACTCTTCCCTGTTTTCCAGGCTTAAGACCGCCTCAAACAGATGGTCCACCGCTTCGGTCTTGATCTTTTTGTTCATGTCGTATAAGTCCCCTTTGCTTTGTTTGATAAAAACAGCGCAGCCCCCTGTGCCGCGCCGTCCGGGCCAAAAGGCCCTGTGTCTTCTTTTCATATCTGGTGATATTTTAACATACTAAAGTTGCAAAGTAAAGAAGAACCGGGAAAGAATATAACACAAACCCTTGACACTTTTTTCCTTCCCGCATATACTTTACAGTATGCAAAGGCGCAGAAATCCGGCAATGGGTTTCTGCGCCTTTTTCCATCTGTATTTTTATGAACAAGGAGGGTTCCAACATGTGCGGAATTGCAGGCTATATCGGGAAAAATCAGGCGGCCCCCATCATTCTGGACGGTCTTTCCAGGCTGGAATACCGGGGATATGACTCTGCGGGCATCGCCGTTTTTGACGGGGAAAGAATCCGGATGGCAAAGGCGGCCGGACGGCTTTCCGTTTTAAAGGAACTTACGGATAACGGCAGGGCCCTGCCGGGGTGCTGCGGCATCGGGCATACCCGCTGGGCCACCCACGGCCGTCCTTGCGACGAAAACGCCCACCCCCATATGAACCGGGAAAATACCATCGCCGTGGTGCATAACGGCATCATTGAAAACTACAGGAAACTCCGGGAGAAACTGGAGCGGAAAGGATACGTCTTTTCTTCGGAAACGGATACGGAGGTGCTGGCCCATATGCTCACGGAATACTACCGGGGCGATCCCGTAGAGGCCATTGAAAAGGTGCTGCACCGGGTGGAAGGCTCCTATGCCCTGGGCATCCTGTTTTTGGACCATCCCCATCATATTTATGCGGCCCGCAGGGACAGTCCCCTGGTTGTTGGGGTCAGCGGGGAAGAAAAATTCATTGCTTCCGACGTCCCCGCCCTGCTGGAGCATACCCGTACCGTCTACTATATGGAAAATGAGGAAATCGCCACCCTTTCCGCCGGGAATATCCGGTTTTACTCCCTGGACGGGGAACTTCTCTCCAAAAAACCCGTCACGGTAGAATGGGATATCAGCGCAGCGCAAAAAGGCGGGTATGCCCATTTCATGCTCAAGGAAATCCACGAACAGCCAAGCGCCCTGCGGGATACGATTTTCCCCCGTCTGAAAGACCGGCGGATCGATCTGGACGACCTGGGCCTTTCCGAAGAAAAAATCCGGCGGCTTCGCCGGATCTCCATCGTGGCCTGCGGCTCCGCCTATCATGCGGCCGTCGTCGGAAAATATGTCCTGGAAGCCCTGGCCCGGATCCCCGTGGAAACCGATCTGGCCAGCGAATACAGGTACCGCTGTCCCATCTGCGAACCGGACAGCCTGGTTATCATCGTCAGCCAGTCCGGGGAAACCGCCGATTCCCTTGCCGCCCTCCGGGACGCCAAGGCGCGCGGCAGCCGGATCCTCGCCATCGTCAACGTAGTGGGCAGTTCCATTGCCCGTGAGGCCGACTGCGTATTTTATACCGGCGCCGGGCCGGAGATTTCCGTGGCCACCACCAAAGCCTACAGCTGCCAGCTGGCCGCTTTTTACATGCTTGCTGCAGAATTTGCCCGGGTTCGCGGCGCCATCGGCGCAGACCGGTTTTGCGGGCTGCTTGCCGCCCTGAAACGGCTTCCTGCACAGGTACGTGAGCTGCTTGGCTGTCAGGAAAAAATCCAGTTCCTGGCAAACCGCTACCTTGCCGCAGACCACATTTTTTTCATGGGCCGGGGTATCGACTATGCCATATCCCTGGAAGGGTCCTTAAAACTGAAGGAAATTTCCTATATTCATTCGGAAGCCTACGCGGCCGGGGAACTCAAACACGGCACCATCTCCCTGATAGAGGAGCAGACCCCCGTGGTAGCCGTGGCCACTTCGGACCGGCTCTATCCGAAAACCTTAAGCAACATTGTGGAAGTCAAAACCCGGGGCGCCATGGTTTTGGCCCTCACTACCCCCGGACACGAAGACCTTGCCCGCACGGCGGATTACGTCCTTTTTGTCCCGGAAACGGAGCCCCTTTTTATGGGATCCTTATCCATCATACCGCTGCAGCTGTTTGCCTATTACGTTTCCCTGGGGCGGGGGCTGGATGTGGATAAGCCCAGGAACCTGGCGAAATCCGTCACCGTGGAATAGCCCCTACAGGTCCTCCCTGCAGAAATAACAGGTATAATTTTTACTGGACGACCGCTCCGGGATCAGGTTTTGCGCGCCGCAGTAATTACACCGGACCAGCCTCATGCCTTTGGGAATGTCTTCCCATTCCAGATGCCTCTGTCCCGGCATCTTCCCGCCGGTTTCATGGTAAAGGCGCAGGTTTTCTTCCTGCTTCTCCTCGGCGTGCTCCCGGGCGTCTTCCAGGGCTTTCTGCCTTAAGTATTCCGTGGTGGAAAGCTCTTCGTCCGGTTCGGTGGAAACGGTTTGCCTGCGGGGCGCGGTTTTCTTTTTCCGGACCGTTTCCGCCGCCTGCCACGTCCCCTTAAAAAGAGGTCCCGTATCCCCTGCCGGACGCCTCCGCCCGCTGCCTTCGGACGTTTCGGAACCCTTTCCTTTCGCCCTTTTGGCCGAATTGATAATGATTACCGCAATAATGATAGCAAATATCAGGTTTCCCATGTCTGCGACCTCCCTTTTGTTTTTTCTGCACTGTAACGGATCAGGAGAAGCTCCACGCACATCCGGTCCCCCATCCGCCCGGTTTTGACCGATTCATCCGCCTCTGCGCAGGCGGCCAGCGCTTCCTGCAGTTCCCGTCTGGAAAAGCGGGAAGCCTGGGAAGCGTATTTTTTCACCAAAAAACCCCTAAGCCCCGTTTTTTCCGCGATGGTCCTGTCGTCGCTGCCTGTTTTTTTTAACGCCTTCACCTGCAAAAGAAGGTTAAACTGCCTGCCGATCAGGTACAGGATCCGCATCGGGGGTTCCTTTAAGGAAAGAAGGTCATAATACAGCTTCAGCGTCTGCTGCTGCCGGCGCAGGGCCATGGACTCCACCATCTCGAAAATCCGGCTGCTGATCTGGCGGACGCACACGGCGTCCACATCCTCCCGGGTGATAACGTCCCGGTTTAAGGTATAGCAAAACAGCTTTTCCAGTTCGCTGCTAATCTGCTCCATATCCGTCCCGGTCATGGTCAGGAAACGGTTCAGGGTCTCTTCGGAAATCTTTTTTCCTTCCCTCCTGATCTGCCCTAAGATCCACTTTTTTAGGGTTTCTTCCGTCTGCGTGGCAAATTCCACCGCGCGGCCCGTTTCCCTTACCGCTTTGAACATCCTGCTGCGCTTATCCACCTGCGTCTCCACAAAGAGAAACACTGCGGTGGGCGCCGGATTTTTCAGATAGTCCGCCAGCTGTTCGGCCCCTTTCTGGAAAAATCCGCTGTCTTCCACCAGGATCACCCGGCGGGGCGCAAAAAACGGCATGGTTTCCGCCAGGTCAATGAGCTTTGCCGGATCGGTATTTTTCCCTTCAAACCGGTGGAAATTCATGGAATCCGCAGGATCAGACAGCGCCTTTTTCAGCCGGTCCCGATACTGCAGTCTCAGATAAGCCTCCTCCCCGTACAGAAGATAGGCCTGTTTGAACTGTCCGCTTTTGATGTCTTCCAACAGCTGCTGCACGATACTCCTCCTCTTTTTCCCTGTGAGCATCATACCACATTCCGGCCGTCAGGAAAAGCTTCGGATTTCCATTTCCCTTTCCCCGACCCGGACCGTTACCGCTCCCCCCTCGGCCGTAACGTAATAGGCCGCGCCCGCCTCATTAAGCCGCGTCAAAGTCTCCGGGGCCGGGTGTCCGTAAGGATTGTCTTTCCCGCAGGAAATCAGGACGGCTTTTGGGGAAACGGCTTCCAGGAACGCTTCGCAGGACGCGTTTTTGGCCCCGTGGTGTCCTGCGGCCAGCAGGTCCGCCGAAAGATCCTCTCCTTTGTAGCGCTGCAGCAGCCGCCTTTCCCCGTCCTCCTGCAAATCCCCGGGAAACAGGGCGCGAAAGCTTCCCTGTTCCAGCCGGATGACCAGGGAAACTTCGTTTCTGTCACCGGCCTTTGCTCCCGGTTCAGGATGCAGGCAGCGGATTGTCAGTCCGTCCCGGGTCAGGGCCATCCCGGCATGCAGCCGTTTTACCGGGACCTTGTACCGGGCCGCAAGGGCCAGCAGGTTTTCCAGCGCCTCGTCTTTCAGCCCGGTATCCGGCAGGTAAATCCCGCCTACGGACACATGGTCCTCCTTTGCCCAGCGCAGGATATCCGAAAGGCCGTTGACATGGTCTTCGTCCCAGTGGCTGACCAGGATGCCCCGAATCCGCCCTGCGCCCCGGTATTTCAGATACGGGACGACCTGGTACTGCCCGGTATGGCTTTTGGAAGTGCTGCCTGCGTCCAGAAGCCAGAACCCGTGGTGTTTCGTTTCCACACAGACGCTCTGGCCCTGTCCCACATCCAGCATGGTAATGGTCAAAGGGCCGGGCGGCCGGATCAGGAAAACACCGGTCAAAAGCAGCGCCAGCCCCAGGCGGAGGGCCGGACGGACCGTGCGTGCCTTCCACACAAGCAATAAAAGCCCCAGCAGGAACAAAACCACCTGCCAGACTGCCGGCTCCCCCGTATGCAGGCTGCTGCCCGGCAGCCGTACCGCCAAGGCGCAGGTCTGCCGGTACAGAAAGAAAATCACCCGCACCGGCCAAAAAAGGAGTTTCAGCACAGGCACAAGCTGCGGCGCCCAGGGGGCTGGCAGTCCCACCAGGGCCAAAAGCAAAAGCAGCGGCAGAAGAATCCCCATCAGCGGGATTACAATCAGGTTGGCCGCCACGGACCAGGGGTTCCATTTGTAAAAATGCCACAGCACCAAAGGCAGGGTTCCCAGCGTGATCCCGAAGCCGGAAAGGAAATTTCGTTTCAGCCGGCGCAAAAAGGCGTGTCTTTTCAGCACTGTCGGCGGATAAAGCCCCTCTTCCAAAAACACGGGCGGCAAAAGGGCCGCAGAGGCCACCGCCCCGAAGGACAGCTGGAACCCGGCGTCAAACAAAGCCTGCGGGGAAAAAAGCAAAATCACGGCCGCGGCAGCCGTCAGGGAAGTGATAGGATCCGAAGTGCGCCCTGCCAGCTGTCCGGCCAGCACAAACAGGAACATGATAAGGGCCCGCCGGGTGGATACGCTCATCCCGGTCATGGCGGCATAGGCGGTCAGAAAGGCGGCGGAAAGGACGGCCGCCGGCCACAGGGGGACTTTCAGACGCCGCAGCCCCCGGAAAACCCCCATGCCGATCAGGGTGATGTGCAGGCCGCTGATGGCCAGCAGATGGGAAATGGAGGCGTTTTGGTAAAGGGTTTTGACCTCCTGCGGGATTTCCTTCTTCCCGCCCAGGGCCATGGCCGCCGCCAGGGAGCCGTCTTCCTCTCCCAGCACCTTCCAGTACAGCCTGGCCGTATTCCTACGCAGCCGGTAGAGAAGCTGTCCGAAAAAAGAATATTCTTCCCCCTGTTTTAGGATGCGCGCATTCCAGAGGGCGCAGGAATATCCCTGGCCGCCGTAATAATTTGCCAGGTCGAATTCCCCCGGATTTGCAGCGTGTTCGAAAGGGCCCCATTCCCCGCCCACGCGCACGCGGCTGCCGGTTTTGGGCAGGGTTTCCCCTTCTCTTAAGTAGCAAAGGACGCTTGTTTTTTCTGTGGGATCAAAAGATTCTGAAAAAGAAGTGATTTCCGAAAGGGCAAAAGAAAGATTTTCCTGCGATCCATCCGCAGGCTCAAAAAGCCGGGCTGCCGTGCCCTCCAGCAGCAAAGCTTCCCCCTCCCGCAAAGGGGAGTGCAGGGACGTTTCCTGATACAGGCTTTCCTTCTCCCTGCCCTGCGCCCGCCCTGCCCAAAGGGCGGCGGGCAGCCACAGGGCCAGGAAGACAAGGAGGCCTGCACACAGCGGTCTTCTCAATTATTCCTCTTCTCCGTCGCTGTTGTAAACCAGGTCCAGATTCCGGTCAAATATGGTGGAAAGATCAAAGGTTTCCCGGTAAACCAGATCCGTCCTCCCGTTGACCGCGATCTGTACTTTATTGACATTTGGCAGTTCGATCAGGGAATTGGCAATGGCATAGATCACCACTTCCCCCGTGGTGTTGTTGGTCTGGGTCAAAAAGCCGTCGTCAAAATTGACATAGCAGGTGCCGTCCTTGACGGTGACGCCCAGCACCCGGGTGTTGGGATTTAAAACCGGGTAAGAATCCGGGCTGTCTTCCCCGGGGCCCGCCACAAGCTGTTCCACGACCAGCTTTTCCATGGAAATGTTGGTGCTGTAGACCCGGGTTACCAGGCTTTCCACCAGGCCGTCCCCCGACGCGTTGGCAAAATACAGTTTGATCCGGGTCTTTTCATAGGCGTTGATCTCGTTTCCGGCATTGTCGATGAACATATCCGCCGTCATAGGGCCCACCACGCTGCCCAGGCTGTCCGTCAGCGCTTCCCCGTTTACCGTCATCTCCACATGGGACACGCCCGGGATCTGGGTCAGGCTGCGCACCAGCGCCGCCCGCACCAGCACTTCCGCAGTGGCGGACAGTTTTTTGTAATCCTCGCTCACATCCAGGGAAAGCTGCGCCTCCTTTAGCTTCCAGCTTTGGATTTCAAAGCCGCTTACCGGCGAGCGCAGCGCCATTTCCACCGGGTTTTCCCGGAGCGCCTCCAGCACTTCCCCCACCCGTTCCTGCGTCTCTTCGCCCTCCAGGGCACGCTCCACCGGGCTGATCCTGGTTTCTTCTTTATTGATGTAATAAACGGAAACGACCGTCTCCTGCCCCTCCGGCTTCCGGCCGCCGCAGCCTGCGCAGGCCAGAAGGAGAAAAAGCAGCAAGAAAACCAGCCGTCCTGCGGGAAGACGTCCTCCCGCGTTCGTCGCGTTATCCTTCATGGCGGTCTCCTACCTGATATAGGAAAGGGGGATTTTTACCGTAAAGCAGGTGCCCTCTCCTTCCACGCTGCTGACTTTTATGGAACCCCTGTGCAAAAGCACCGCGTTGCGGGTGATGGAAAGCCCAAGGCCCGTTCCGCCGATTTCCCGGGAATGGGACTTGTCCACCCGGTAAAACCGCTCGAAAATATGCTCATGGTCCGCTTCCGGGATCCCCACCCCGGAGTCGGAAATTTCCACGGTGAAAAACTGGTGGTCCGCATCCAGCAGCACTTTCACCCAGCCGTGTTCCTTATTATACTTGATGGCATTTTCCACCAGGTTGGTGAAAATCTGGGAAACCTTCACCTCGTCCACCTCGGCCGTGACCGGGCGGATGCTTTCGAACACCACCTCCACATCCCGCTTGCGCGCAATGGGCCGCAGCCTTTTGAGCGTGGCCTCCAGCAGCTGGTTGATATCCACCGTGGAAATATCCATCTTCGCTTCGGTCTTATCCATTTTCACCAGTGCCAGAAGGTCGTTGATGATTTTGTTTTCCCGTTCGATCTCTTCCGTAATATCCTGCATAAATTCCCTGTACAGCTCCACCGGCGCGTCCGGCTGCTGGTTTAGGGAATCCGCCAGCACCTTCACGGAAGTCATGGGCGTTTTCAGCTCGTGGGACACGTTGGCCACAAATTCCTGCCGGGAATCGTTGATCACCTTCATCCTGGCCAGCAGCTGGTTGAACGCGTCAACAATATGCTCCGTTTCGATATAGTCCGGTACGGAAATGGGCTCGTCGGTAAAGCCGTCCTTGACCTCGTTGATGGCCTGGGTGACGCGGCTGAAGGGCCGGATCAGGATATGGGAGAAAAACAGCACCCCTCCCACGATAATAACCGCCATCACAATTTCCAGGATCAGCGCCTTGCGCTTTAAAATGTCCAGCGTCACCACTATGCTGTCCGTGGACGCGCTGGCCAGGATCACCCCCCTGACCTGGGAAGTCTCCCTGCCGTCTTTTTCCACCTGCTCCACAATGGGAATGGTCATCTCGATGTAGCCGTTGTTGGAATCGTGCCGGGTGGTACTCTCCCCCCTAAAGCACTTGATCACCTCTTCCGAAATGACGGTCTTTCCCTCGCTGATCCCGTAGGTATCCTTCACAATCCGGAAGTTCCCGTTGATAATAAGCACCCGGCCGTCATAGAGGTTGGACATCTGGTCCAGCTCCGCATTGATTACTTCCGAACTGGTATCCTGCAGGTAATTATAGTTGAGCAGGTGGTTGGCAATGATCATGTACTGGGTATAGACGTCCGTGGCCCGCAGGGAAACCGCACGCTCCTCATAGCTTTGCAGAATCCCCATCCGCAGGATGACGCTGGGGATGATTCCCACCGCCAGCATCAGTACAAATATATAGGTTTTCAGACTCCGAAGCAGCGGGATTTTCTGCATCAGTTTCCGAAACAGCCCTGGTTTTTTTTCATGCATGTATCGGTTCCCCCTGGTCTGCGGTCCAATCAGGCGCGGAAGAAATAGCCCACGCCCCACTTCGTGTGAACGTAACGGGGTTCGCTGGGGTTGGATTCAATTTTTTCCCGCAGGCGGCGGATATGCACGTCCACCGTGCGCACATCCCCCGGATAGTCCGCTCCCCAGACCAGCTTCAGCAGGTTTTCCCTGCTGTAAACCTTGTTGGGATTTTTGATCAGAAGCTCCAGCAAGTCAAATTCCTTTGTGGTCAGGTTCACTTCCCTGCCCGAAACCGTCACCCTGCGGCTGTCGCAGTCCATGCGCATGTCGCCGCTTTCAATGACGCCCGGCTGTCTGCCCGTCTCCTCCCGCCGGGCAGTGCGGCGCATAATGGCGCGGATCCTGGCTTTTACCTCCAGGATATTGAAAGGCTTGGTAATATAATCGTCCGCACCGTACTCCAGGCCCATGATCTTGTCCATATCCTCGCTCTTTGCCGTGAGCATCACGATGGGCACGCCGGAAAATTCCCGGATCTGCTGGCACACCTCGGTGCCGCTTAATTTGGGCAGCATAATATCCAGAAGGATCATATCGAACTTCTGCTCCCTGGCCAGCCGCAGGGCCTCTTCCCCGTCGTAGGCGCAGGTCACTTCCATCCCGTCCTGTTCCAGGCTGAAGCGGATCCCCTTTACAATCAGTTTTTCATCATCCACAACCAGAACTTTTTTCGCCATTGCTTCCTCTCATCCTGCGGGAAAACCGGGAAACGGCCGCAAGTTTTCAAACCCGGATCAGGTCCCTGATTTTGGAAAACGCGCCTTCCTTGATCCCGCTTACCTTCATAATATCCTCTATCGTTTCAAATCGTCCGTTCTCTTCCCTCCAGGCCAGGATGGCCGCCGCCTTGCTGTCCCCGATGCCCGGCAGCGTCTTTAGCTGCTCTGCGTCGGCCGTGTTGATATTGACCAGCCCGGTCCCGTCCGTCCCTGCGTCCGGCTCCGTTTCCTGTATGCCTGCGTTTCTGCCGCCCCGGTCCGCCAGGGCGCTCTCTTCCTGGGTCATAATATAGATCTGGCAGCCGTCGGTTACCGGCTGCGCCAGATTACAGGCCTCGGGATCCGCGTCCGGGGCAAAGCCGCCCCCTGCCGCCACCGCGTCCACCACGCGGCTGTCCTGCGGCAGTTCGTATACGCCCGGGGCGTTCACCGCCCCGCAGATATGTACCGTACAGGTCTGTTCCTGCAAGGAAGCGTCCTCCCGGGCCGTCTCCCCGCCCTCTTTTCCTGCAGGCAGTTCCTCCGTCTGCGCTATGGAAGCGGCCGCCTCTGCGGCCGTTTCTTCCAGCAAAAATACGGCTTCCTTTTCCCCGCTGCAGGCCAAAACCGTCGCTAAAGCGACAAATCCGGCCCCCGCCAGCAGAATCCTAAAGAGAAACACTTTTGTTTGTAAATTCGGCATTTTCTTTCTCCTTACTTTGCAGTTTCTGCAAAAAAGGACCCCATAACACCGCAATTTCATTGTATGTCAGAAAAATCGATTGCGCAAGCCCCATCTTCTACTTCCATTTAAAGATCACGATCCCTGCCACGGCCAGTCCCATGCCGATGGCTTTCCTCCATTCCCAGGGCTGGCGCTGCGTCCCGAACAGGCCGAACAGTTCGATCAGGTAGGCCGCCGCAATCTGCGCCACCACGATAAACAGCACCGCTTTGGCCGGCCCCAAGGCGTCCATGCTTTTAATCACCGTCCAGGTAATGGCCGCCCCCATCACCCCGCCAAGCAGCATATATTTGGGCTCTGCGCGAAAAACGGAAAGCAGGCTGGTCCGGTCCGTAAAAGCCCAGGCCGCCAGACAGACCAAAAGGGCGGAAAACTGGACGAAGGCGTTGGCGGTCCAGATGCTGGAGGACTTTGTCACCTGCGTGTTGAACACCCCCTGTACGCTCATCAGCGCGCCCGATAAAACTGCAATCAAAAATCCGATCATCCCATACCCTCCTTTCAGGAAAAGTATGGCTGATGATCGGATTTTTATGCAAAACGCGGCCGGGTCAGTCCTGCCTTTCCTCCGCGTCCCCGGTTTCTTCCCCGGAAGGCACTTCAATGTACTCTTCTTCCGTGTATTCTTCCCCCGTAATCTGGGTCATTACCTGTTCCGACAGCTCCTTTAAAACATCGGAAACATTTTCCCCGGTCCAGATCTCCTGGCAGGCAATTTCCATCCGGACCCAGAAATTGGCGGTGCGCATCAGCTTGGGCATGGGAACGGACCGGCCGTACTCTTCCAGGAAACCCTGCGCCCCTTCCGCGTTCACCGCCGCGCTACTTGCCGCAGGAAGCCGCCCCGTCCTTTCGTACATTTTATCCGTCCCTTCGGTTACCAGCCAGGAAGCGAAAGCGTCCGCCAGTTCCCGGTTTTCACTGTAGCCGTTGACCGCCACCGCGTTGGTCTCGGAAAGGCCTCGGGTCAGGATCTCTTCGTTGATGTCCGGCAGGGCGACCACCCCGTATTCATAGGGGAAGGTGTTGTCGGAAGCTGCCTGGGACAGCCGGCTTAAAATATCCGTGGTGGCTACCGTAAAGACCAGCTTTCCTTCCAGGAAATCCTGTACCACCGCGTCGTAGCTGGATTCTTCCGCGTCAATGGAAAAAAACTGGTTTAAATCCTGATAGGCTTTCAGCCCCCTTACCGCCTCCGGATTATAAATATCGATCCTGGAATCGTCGTCCCCGCAGGGGCCTCCCACATCGATGTAGTTGCCCGCAAAGAAATAATTGTAGAAAATATCCGACACGTCCCAGCGAAAAACCGCTTCCACCGTTTCCGGCGCATTATAGGAATCCGCAAAGGAAAGAATGTCGTCTATGGTTTCGGGAATCAGTTCCTCCGGTAAGACTTCGTTTTCCGAAGCCGCCTGTTCCAGATAGGTCCTGTTGTAAATCAGAGCGCTGGTCTCAAAATAAAACGGATAGCCCACCATCTTTCCTTTATAGGTAACCGCGTCCAGGGCCGCCTGGGGGAAATTTTCCTGATTCAGGATCCCGTCTTCATCCTGCGCCTCTTTGGCCAGTCCGGCCAGATAGGCCCGTTCCAGGCTGTCGTTGGTGACCAGGTACAGATCCGGGGCGTTCTCCCCCTGCAAAGACGCCCGGTTCACCGCTTCCAGGTATTCCAGCCCCGATGTCAGCACCGGCACCACCCGGACGTCATATTCTTCCATATAATCCAGCGCGACGCTGGCCAGATAGTCCTCCAGCGCCTCGTCCGTGTACCACAGCGTCAGCGTGGGGCGGACCAGGAGGGAGTTTTCCGGGATCACCCCGGGCATCATCCTGTTTTGGGAGGCGGCGAAAACCACGCCGCCGAAAACCGCCAGAATCCCGGCGGCAGCCAATATCCGTTTCCTCAGATTCATTTAAAACAGATCCGTTTCCTTTCTTTCCATGCCGGCCATGGCCGCATCCGCGCTCACGCCTCTTTCGCCAGGCAGCGGTCCAGAATCTTTGCCATCTCGTCCACTTCCCCGGCGGTAATGACCAGGGGAGGGACGAACCGGAGGATATTCGGTCCCGCGTTGATCAGGATCAGCCCGTCCTCCATGGCGGAAGCGATTACAGGCGCCGCAGGTCCGTCAAGGACCAGGCCCTGCATCAGCCCCATCCCCCTCCTGGCCAGCACTCTTTCATATTTTGCCGCAATGGCGTCCAGCTTTTCTTCCAGATAGCCGGAGACCTCGTTCACATGTTCTATTATATGGTTCTTTTCAAATAAATCAAGAACTTTGCAGACGGCCGCGCACGCCAGGGGGTTGCCGCCGTAGGTGGTCCCGTGGTCCCCGGCTTTCAGGGAGTTGGCCCCCACCTTTTCCGTCATCAAAAAGGCCCCCACGGGGACCCCGCAGCCAAGCGCCTTTGCGCAGGTCATAATATCCGGCTTTACGCCGTATTTCTGCCAGGCAAACATGGCCCCGGTGCGGCCCATCCCGCACTGGATTTCATCCAGGATCAGCAGGATATCCCTTTCGTCGCACAGAGCCCGCAGGCTCTTTAAAAACGCTTCCTGCGCCGGGAAAACGCCGCCTTCTCCCTGCACCGTTTCCAGCAGGATGGCGCAGGTTTTATCGCTTACGCAGGAAAGCACGCTGTCAAAATCGTTCATCCGCGCAAACCGGATATTCCCGATGCCCGGTTCAAAGGCTTCCCGGTATTTGGGATTGCCCGTCACGGACAGCGCGCCCATGGTCCTGCCGTGGAAGGAATGTTCCATGGCGATGATTTCATGGTCCGTCTTCCCGTCCTTTAAAAAGGCGTACTTGCGGGCCGCCTTGATGGCTCCTTCAATGGCCTCCGCCCCGCTGTTGGTAAAAAAGACCCGGTCCATGCCGGAAACCGCCTTCAGTTTTTTGGCCGCTTCCACGGCGGGCACATTATAATAGTAGTTGGAGGTATGGATCAGTTTGTCGATCTGGGCTTTGAGGGCGTCGTCATAATCCTGATAATGATAGCCCAGGGCAAACACCGCGATCCCGGATGCAAAATCCAGGTATTTTTTCCCGTCCAGGTCGTATAAATATACACCTTCCCCCCGGTCCAGCACAACCTGGTAACGGTTGTAGGTATGCAGGAGGGCTTTTTCCGCCTCTTCGATATACTGCTGCTGCGTCATGTTCATCCTTTCTTTCCCTCCTTTTGGTCCCTTTGGCCGCCGAAATCTTCGTCGCCCACAATGGCGGTCCCCACGCCGTGGTCGGTAAAGATTTCCAGAAGCAGGCAGTGGGGGATCCGCCCGTCCAGGATGTGGACCCGGTTGACGCCGTTTCGGATGGCGGAAGTGCAGTTGCCAAGCTTTGGAAGCATACCGCCGCCGATCATCCCCGCTGCGATCAGTTCTTCCGCGTCCCCTGCGCTGATTCTGGAAATAAAGCTGCCCTTGTCTTCAAAATCCCGGTACAGCCCTTCTACGTCCGTCAGGAAAACCAGCTTGTCCGCGCCCACCGCCTTTGCAATGGCGCAGGCCGCGTCGTCCGCGTTGATATTGTAGGTGTTGCAGTCCTCGTCCAGCCCCACGGGCGCCACGATGGGAAGGTAATCCTTTTCCAGCAGGTCGTAAAGGATCTTGGGGGCCACCGAGGTCACTTCCCCCACAAAGCCGATGTCCTGCCCGTTGGAATATTTCTTTTTCACCCGCAGAAGGCCGCCGTCCTTGCCGCTGATGCCGGCCGCCGCCACGCCCAGCCGCTCCACCATGGAAACCAGGCTTTTGTTCAGGCGTCCCAGCACCATTTCCGCAATCTCCATGGTTTCTTCGTCCGTCACCCGCAGCCCGTTGACAAATTCCGCCTTTTTGCCGGACTTTTCCACCCATTTGCTGATGGATTTCCCGCCGCCGTGAACGATAATGGGCTTAAATCCCACCAGTTTTAAAAGGGTTACGTCCTTGATGACGTTTTTTTGCAGCTCTTCATTGCTCATGGCGCTGCCGCCGTACTTGACCACGATAATTTTACGGTTGAATTTCTGAATATAGGGAAGGGCCTCAATGAGCACCTCCGCCTTTTTTAAAATTGCATCCATCTCCGGCTTTTCCATTTTTCCCTCCATGTCGGAGCGCTTTTTGCTCCGACCGCGCCGAAAAATCGCGTATGTGATTTTTCGGCTGCGATCATAACAGTTTTGCGGCGCCCCGACGCAAAACTGTCGATTGAAAAATGGGCCATCGGGCACATTTTTCAATCTTCCCTCCATGCCAAAGCCCCTGGGCTTTTGCTCTTTACTCAGCTTCTGTAATCCGCGTTGATTTTCACATAGTCATAGGTCAGGTCGCAGCCCCATGCGGTGGCCTCTTCCCCGCCCATTTTCATGTCCACATAAGCGGTAACTTCCGGATAGGACAGGATCTTTGCGGCTTCCTCTTCGCTGTAATCTGCCGCCTTCCCGTCCCGGTAAATCAGGATCCGGCCCGCTTCGCTTTCCAGGTACAGTTCGATCTTTTCCGGGTCAAAGTCCACCCCCGCGTAGCCCAGGGCGCACAGGATCCGGCCCCAGTTGGCGTCGTGGCCGAAAATCGCCGCTTTGGTTAAGCTGGAAGTGATCACGGATTTGGCCAGGGTCCTGGCGTGTTCCTTCGTATCCGCCCCCACTACCTTTGCTTCAAACAGGGCGGTGGCCCCTTCCCCGTCTTCTGCGATCTTTTTGGCCAGCACGGTGCAAACCTCGTGCAAAGCAGCCGCAAAGGCGCGGTAGTCCTCGTTTTTCTCCCGGATGGGCGGATTGCCCGCGCAGCCGTTTGCCAGCACCAGCAGCGTATCGTTGGTGGAGGTATCCCCGTCCACGGAAACCATGTTGAAGGTGTCTTCCACATCCCGGCTGAGGGCTTCCTGCAAAAGCGCCGTATCGATGGCCGCGTCCGTGGTGACAAAGGCCAGCATGGTGCACATATCCGGGTGGATCATGCCGGAGCCCTTGCACATGCCGCCCACGGTCACCGTTTTGCCGCCGATGACGGTCTGTACCGCTGCTTCCTTCGGCCGGGTATCCGTGGTCATAATGGCCTCTGCGGCCCTGTGTCCGGCCTCATTGCCGCCTTCCAGCAGGCCGGCCAGCTTCTGCGCCCCGTCTGCCATCCGGTCGATGGGAAGCTGCATCCCGATGACGCCCGTGGAGCAGACCAGCACCTGCCTTTCCCCGATGCCAAGGGCCTTCGCTGCGGCCCCTGCCGTCCGGCCGCAGGCCTCGTACCCTTCTTTTCCCGTGCAGGCGTTGGCGATTCCCGCGTTGACTACCACCGCGTGCACCGGCCCCATTTTGCCCACGATTTCCTTATCCCAGAGCACCGGGGCCGCCTTCACCACGTTTCGGGTGAAAACCCCCGCGGCCCGGCAGGGGGACTGGCTGTAAATCATGGCCATATCCTTCCTGTCCCGATATTTGATCCCGGCTGCCACCGCCGCCGCCGTAAATCCCTTTGCGGCGGTAACGCCTCCCGCAATCCTCTCCATATTCCTTCCATCCTTTCCGAAAATGATCCTTTGAAAAGAGCCGGCACAGACCTCCTGTCCCGGCACCTTCGTATAAATATACATCGTTTTTGAATAATATGCAACAATTTACGCATTAAATTTTTCGATATTTTTCCGGTTTAAGACGAAATCATAGTAGTTTAAATCTTCCCGCCTCGTCCATCCGATCTGCTTCCAGAAAGCGTTGCCCACATCGTTGGCCGTAAAGGCGATCAGGGAAACCTTGCTGATGCCCTCTTTTTTCAGGGCGTTCATGCAGGCCACCACCATGGCCTTGCCGATCCCGTGCATCCGGTACTCTTCCCGGACGCAGACGTGGTACAGACAGCCCCGTCTTCCGTCATGGCCGCACAAAATGGCTCCCACCACCCGGCCGTCCGCCACCGCCACCACGCTGGTATCCGGATTGCGCCGCAAAAAACGGGCCACCCCTTCCCGGGAGTCGTCGATGCTGCGGATGGAAAAACCGCGGATGGACATCCAGAGGGCGTACACCTGGTCGTAATCTTGCGTCTGCATTGTACGGACTGTAAACATTCTCCTGTCCTCCTGTAAATTCCTGCATCACAGTGTACGCCCATCCTTTTTTTCTGTCAAGCCACAGTCTCCGGCCGTTTTACCTTCAGCCTCCCGCTAAAGGGCGGGCCATTCTTCAATGGCCCGGCAGGTCTGTTCGATGAGCTCTTCCGTGTGGGCGTTGGAAACGAACATGGCCTCAAAGGGCGAAGGGGCCACGTAAATATTTTGGGACAGCATCCACGCAAAATACGCCCGGAACGCTTCCCGGTCGCAGCCCAAAGCGTCGCCGTAGTTTTCCACCTTTTTCCCGCCGGTAAAAAAGGGCGTCAGCAGCGAGCCGGCCCGGTTCACCGTCAGTCCCTTTTTTTGGAAAGCCCGTTCCAGGCAGGCCGCTTTTTCCTCCAGGCCTTGGTAAATTTCCGGATGGTCCATGAGGATTTTCAGCGTCTCGATCCCCGCGGTCACGGCCACGGGGTTTCCCGAAAGGGTTCCCGCCTGGTACACCGGCCCCAGGGGGGCGACGCAGGACATGATTTCCCTGGATCCCCCGTAAGCCGCCAGGGGCATCCCCCCGCCCACGATCTTTCCGAAAGTGTGCAGGTCGGCGCGGACGCCGGTATATTCCGTGGCCCCGCCCGTCCCCAGCCGAAAGCCCGTAATCACCTCGTCAAAAATCAGAAGGGCGCCGTTTTCCTGGGTAATCCGGCGCAGAAATTCCAGAAATCCGGGCTTTGGCGGCACCACGCCCATGTTGGCCGCCACCGGTTCCACCACCACGGCCGCCACTTCCCCCCGGTTTTGCTCCATAAGCCTTTGCACGGACCGCGTATCATTATAAACCGCCGTTAAGGTGGAGGCAGCATATCCCGCCGGCACTCCCGCGCTGTCTGGCACGGACTGGGTCATCATGCCGGAACCGGCTTTCACCAGCAGTCCGTCCGAATGGCCGTGATAGTTACCCTCAAATTTGATGATTTTTTCCCGGCCGGTAAATCCCCTGGCCACCCGGACGGCGCTCATTACCGCCTCCGTGCCGGAACTGACCAGCCGCACCATCTCAACGTCCGGCACGCAGGAACAGATCAGTTCCGCCAGGATCCCTTCCTTCCGTGTGGGCGCCCCGAAGGTAAGGCCGTCTTCGCAGGCTTTCTGCACCGCCTCGATTACGGCAGGAAAGGCGTGCCCCAAAATGCACGGCCCCCAGGAACACACATAGTCCAGATACCGCCTGCCGTCCTCGTCATACAGCCACGGCCCTTTTGCTTTTTTTACGAAAAAAGGATGGCCCCCCACCGCCCCGAAAGCCCGCACCGGGGAATTGACCCCGCCCGGCATCCGCCGGGAGGCCTGTTCAAACAGCTCCTCCGATCTGCTCTTCATCCCTGTTCTTCCTCCTTCAGCCAGGCCGCCATGTCCAGCGCGTGATAGGTGATGATGATTTTCGCCCCGGCCCGCTTCATGGCCGTCAGGTTTTCCGCAACGATCTTTCGTTCGTCGATCCAGCCATTCTGCGCCGCCGCCTTCACCATGGCGTACTCCCCGCTGACGTTATAGACCGCAAAGGGCATGGAAAATTCCAGCGCCGCTTCCTTTAAGACGTCCAGATAGGCCAGGGCCGGCTTGACCATGACGATATCCGCCCCCTCCTCAATGTCCGCCGCAATCTCCCGCAGGGCTTCCTGCCCGTTGGCAAAATCCATCTGATAGCTTTTGCGGTCCCCAAATCCCGGGGCGGAATGGGCCGCTTCCCGGAAAGGGCCGTAGTAGGCGGAAGCGAATTTGGCGCTGTAGGCCATAATGGGCACCTGGGAAAATCCTGCTTCGTCCAGGGCTTTCCGGATTGCCCCTACCCGGCCGTCCATCATGTCCGAAGGGGCCACCATATCCGCCCCGGCCTTTGCCAGGCTTACCGCCATTTTGGCCAGCAGGGGCAGGGTTTCGTCGTTTTGGATTTCCCCGTTGCAAACCAGGCCGCAGTGGCCGTGGGAAGTGTATTCGCACAGGCAGATATCCACCGCTACGTACAAAGACGGGTAGTGCTGCCGGATGAAGCGCACCGCCCGCTGGGTCACCCCGTTTTCCGCGTATGCCTGGCTGCCCTGCGGATCTTTTTGCTTCGGGATCCCAAACAGCAGCACCCCGCTGATCCCGCTTTTTTCCACCGTCTCCATCAGTTCCCCCAGACGGTCGATGGAATACTGGTATACCCCGGGCATGGACTCCACCGGATTTTTGATGTCCTCCCCCTCGATCACAAATACGGGGTATAAAAAGTCCTTCGCGCACAGTCTTGTCTCCTGCATCAGTGCCCGGATCCGGCTGTCCCTTCTCAATCTACGAAATCTCTGCATCTTATCCTTTTCTCCTCTTCCTTTCGCAGACAGGCTGCGATCCCGTCCACGCTGCTGGGCAGGGCCGTCAGGAACGTCTCCTTTGTCAGCGCCGCAAGCTGTGCGCTGCAGGACGGTCCCATGCTCACATAAACCGGTTTTTTCTTTTCCCGCCCGTTTCCCTGTGCCGTTTTTGTTTCTTCCGGTTTTTGGGTCAAAAACCATGCCCGCACCGCAGAAGCGCTTCCAAACACCAGATAATCCGGCGCCGTTTCCCCTTCCGTTTGCAGCCGTGCGCATTCCAGGGCTTCCCGGTCCGGCACGGTTTCATACAAAGGCCAGTCCAGGAAGGGAATCCGGAAGCATTCAAAAGCTTTGGGCAGATCCGGGCCGGCCTGGGCCGCCCGCAAAAACAGGGCCCCCTTCCCCCCTTCTTTGCAAATCCTGCCGCACAGCCCTTCCCCCAGATGGGCGCCGTCATAACGCTTAGGCATATAATCCGGATACAGCCCGGCTTCCTCCAAAGCTTTCCCGGTGCCCGGGCCGATGACCGCAATCTTCTTTCCCGCCAGCATCCGCAGATCCTTTTTCTCCTTTTTCATCTTCTCCCAAAAGATCCTAACGCCGTTTGGGCTGGTAAAAACCAGCCAGTCCCAGCCGGAAAAATCCGGAAGGGGTCCCGGGATGGGACAAATTTTTAAAATCCCCGTATCCTGCACCTGCGCGCCTTCCCAGAAAAGACGTTCTTCCAGATGCCGGGCAAAGCTGCGGCTGCCGGCCGCCCCTACCCGGACGCCGGCCAGGGGCGACAGCCTTTTTTCGGGCAGAAGTTCAAACGCTGCGGTCTTCCCGATAACGATCACCGCCGGAGCCGTCAGTCCGGCTTCCTTTGCCCGGGCGGCCAGCTCTTTTAAAGGCGCCCGGACGCACCGCTGCCGCAGGGTGGCGCCTTCCATGATCACCGCCGCAGGGGTATCCGCTGCCTTTCCTTCCTCCATCAGCCGCCGGGCAATCCCTTCCAGATGATGCATCCCCATCAGGATGACCAATGTCCCTTCCAGCCGGGCCAGGGAAGGAAAATCCAGATCCGGCCCTTCTTTCCCGTCTTCCCGGACGGCGGTGCCGGTAACCACCGTCACCGCCCGACTCATCCCCCTGTGGGTCACGGGAATGCCCGCCGCCTCCGGGACCGCCACAGCCGAAGTGATGCCCGGCAGGCAGCGGCAGGAAATCCCCTCTTTGTGCAGGGCCAGGAATTCTTCTCCCCCCCGGCCGAACACATAAGGATCCCCGCCCTTTAGGCGCAGCACCTTTTTGCCTTCCCTGGCTTTTTGGATCAGCAGGCCGTTGATCTGCTCCTGCTTCATGGAATGCTGTCCCCGGCGCTTCCCCACATAAATTTTTTCGCAGTCTTCCGGCGCTAAGTCCGGCAGGCTTTTGTCGATGAGATCGTCATAGACCAGGGTTTCGCAGGTCCGCAGGCAGCAGCGCACCTCTTCTGTCAGCAGGGAGGCATCCCCGCATCCCGCCCCGGCCAGCACCACGCTTCCCGTTTTCATCTTTTGGTTTCTCCTCTCAAAATCCGCGCGGCCTCTTGCGCCAGTTTGCCGCCCAAACCCGGGGTCGTGCAAAGTTCCCCGCCAAGGCTGCACGTCTGCATTCCGTAGCGGGCGTCCAAAAGCAGCCGGTTTCCCTGCCTGCGGCACCATGCCGCGGCCGCCTGGCTGCAGTCCGCTTCCAGCTCTTTGAGTACGCTGCGCTCCGTTTCAAAACACAGCTCCGTTTCTTCCTGTGTGATACGCCTGCAAAGGCCGGACAGCCGGTCCGGCATGTCCCTCCTGCCCTCCGCCACGATGATCCCCTGACAGGCGGCGGGAAGGAACCGCTCCGGCTCCAGGGGGCAAAAGTCCAGCCCCGGTTCCGTTTCCGGGCCGATTTCCAGCCGGTCCAGCCCCGCCTTTGCCAGCAGCAGGCCGTCGTATTGTCCTTCTTTCAGTTTCCGGATCCGGGTTTCCACGTTGCCCCGGACCAGCTGGCAGGACACCCCTTCCCAAAGCAGGCCTGCCTGCAAAATCCGTCTCTGGCTTCCCGTCCCCAGGCAAAAGGGGCGTCCCTCGCCCGGCCCTTTCGCCCCTTTTGGCAAAAGCAATACGTCCCGCACGTCCCCCCGGGGCAGCACGGCGGCGATGGTCAGGCCTACCGCCAGGCGCCCGGGCAGGTCCTTGGCGGAATGAACCGCCAGGTCGATCTTTTCCTCCAGCAGGGCCTGTTCAAATTCGGAAACAAACAGGCCCTTGTCCCCGATTTCGGAAAGGGGACGGTCCAAAACCCGGTCCCCTTTTGTCTGCATAATCACAAGCCGTATCTTAAGGTCTTTCTCCTGCCGCCGGAGGGCTTGCTCCACCAGCTGCGCCTGCCTAAGGGCCAGACGGCTTCCCCTTGTCCCGATCCTGATTGTCACCTCGTCCCTCCCATTCCATGCAAAAGTTCCCTAAGCTCCTGCAGGGTCACTTCCCCTTCCCTGCGCAGACAGTAATCGAACAGTTTTTCCATGATCCGGGCCCGCACGGCCTGGTCTTTGGAACAGTTTGCCACCTCACAGCGCAGCTGTCCCAAAAGGTCAATCACCGTCCCAATCCCTTCCGGCAGGCAGCGCTCTACTTTTTTCCTCATCCATGCCGCGGCCGCGGGGCAGTTCCCGTCCGTGGAAATCCCCACGGTCAGCGCCCCTTCCCTGACCAGCGCCGGGAAAAAGAAGGTGCACTTTTCCCGGTCGTCCGCCACATTGACCGGGACGCCGTGCGCCCTGCACCATTCCGAAATCCTTCCGTTTAAGGCGCCGTCGTCCGTGGCCGCGATCACAAAGGCCGCGCCCTCCAGATCCCCTTCCCGGTATTCCCTTTCCGTCAAAACAATGCCGTACCTGTGGGCGATTTTTTCAAACTCCGGGCAAAACCGCAGGGAAACTGCCGTAAGCTTCGGTCCGAAAGCGGACAGTTTTTCCGCCTTTCCCGCCGCCACGGGGCCCCCGCCTATAATCACGCCCTTTTTTCCTTCGATTTCCACAAAAAACGGAAAATATCCCATCGAAACCCCCTCTTTCTTTATTCCAGCGCCCGCAGCAGGGCTTCAAAGGACCGGCTGTCCATCCTATCCCGCAGAAGATAGACCAGTTTTTCAAAGGGCATCCCTTCGTACCGGCTTTTCCACTCTTCCATCCGGCCCGCTGCTTCGTGCAGGGCCAGCGCCTTAAACAGGGCGCTGCACTCCTCTTCCAGAATCCCTGCCGCGTCTTTTGCCGCCTGCTGCCTTTCTTCGTTGTTCTGCCGCGCAAGGGTTTTAAAATCGTCGATGGAAACCAGGCGGCAGCCTTCCATCTTCCCGATTCCGGCGTCAATATCCGCCGGGACCGAAACGTCCACAAAAAGCCGCTCCTTCCTGGTCCTGACAGCCTCTTTGGCCCGGCCCGCCGTAATGGTATAGTGAGGGCTTGCGGTGGCGGAAATCACCGCGTCCGCCTGGTCCAGCCACGCATACCGGTCCGCGTAATCTACGTTCTGTACCTGGCCGCTGCCGTCCCGGTACAGCCCCCTGTGGGTGCGGGTGGTGGCAATGACCCGGATTTCTTTGCGTCCGAGCAGGTTTTTCAATATGGTCCCGCCGATCCGGCCGCTGCTGCCGATGAGCAGCACCGTCTTTTTTCCCGGGCGGAAATGAAACACTTCCGCGGCCGCCAGCGTGGCCACCGAAACGGAAGCCTTGGAAATCATGGTTTCGGTTTTGATCCGCTTGGCGCAGGCCAGCGCCGCCTGGAAAACCGCGTGGATTTCATATCCGGCGGCCTGGCAGGCCACGCAGAGCTGATAGGCGTTTCTCACCTGTCCCAGGATCTCGTCTTCCCCCAGGACCATGGAATCCATCCCGCAGGTTACCCAGAACAGATGCCGGATGGCGCTTTTTCCTTCGTAACGCCGGACCGTTTCCCGGATCCGTTCCGGATCCGTCCCCGATTTTTCCGCCAGCAGTTCTTCCAGGATGGAAAAACTTCCCGCCTGCCCCTGCACGTAAATTTCCGTGCGGTTGCAGGTGGACAACAGCACTGCCCGTATTTTCTCCGGCCTGTCTGCAAGCTTCTTTACACATTCCTCCGCCTCTTTGGGGGAAAAGGCAAAGCGCTGGCGCAGCTGTGCCCCGGCCGTTTTATGACTGATACTGATGCATTCCATGTTTTGTTTCCCCGTCAAAGGGGGCTTTCACGGCAAACCGCCCTTCTGCAGCGTCTTTTCCGCGAAAGCCCCTGTTTATTCTTTCCTGTTTGCCGCTGTCCGCGCCTTTGCGTCCCCTACAGGGGCGGGCAGGCCGGTCAGCAGGTAGCGCCGCCCTTTAAGTGAAGCTGGGCGCCGATAATCTCTTCTTTCCGCGCCAGAATGTCGTCGGCCAGAAGCTGCGCCTGCACGTTTTCAAACCCGATCCTGTCGATGGTGTCCGCAAAGCGCTCGCCGGTTTTGCCCTGTTCCCTGAAAAGCAGGATGGCTTTTTCCAGGACGGAAAGCACTTCTTCTTCCTGCAAAAAGATTTTGTCCAGCATCCGGCCTTTGGCCACTTTCTTGCCCCAGCGGCCCCCGATATATACCCGGTAGCCATAGGTGCCGTCCGCCACCGCGCCGAAAGGACATTTGCCGATACAGCGTCCGCAGTTGTTGCACTTTTCGGGATCCATCACGATCTTGCCGTCCACCACCCGGGAAGCGCCCACAGGACAGGTCAGGGAAACCTGGCAGCGGCCGCAGCCTTTGCACTTGTCCAAATCCACCGTAGGCACCCGCTGGCCCACGATGCCGAAGTCGTTTAGGTTGGGCTTCACACAGTTGTTGGGACAGCCTCCCACCGCGATTTTGAACTTGTGGGGCAGCTTGACGGAAGCGTAGCCGTGATAGAACCGCTCGTGGATCTTTTCGGACAGGGCATAGCTGTCCAGCAGGCCGTACTGGCAGGTAGTTCCCTTACAGGCCACCACGGGGCGGACTTTGGAGCCGGTGCCGCCGGTTTCCAGGCCGGCCTGGGCCAGGAAGGCGCGCAGCTCTTCGATCTTTTCAAAGGGTACGCCCACAATCTCCATGGTCAGGCGGGTGGTCATGACCACTTCGCCGCTGCCGAATTTCTCCGCGGCCTCCGCGATCCGGATCTGTTCCGCCGCCGTGACCTTGCCGTTTCTGGTGATCACGCGGACGTTGAAGTTATCCGTCCCCTTATTGTGCAGGCAGCCTAAGGCCTTCACCCGGGTAATCTCCTCCGCCGGCACCGTCACCGTTCCCGGCTTTTTTTCCACCTTGATTTCATTGAAGAAAGAAGAGCCTTCCAGCACCTTCGTATTGGTATAACCGTAATGTTTCAGCCGGTTCTGCAGCAGATAAGCCCGTTTGCCCTTCGCGCACACCAGCAAAAGCTTCTCTTCTTTTCCAAGGCCGGGCACTTCCCCGTTCACCGAAAGCAGATCCACATAGACGGCCCCGGGAATGGTGGGGCCTGCCGGGTTGACGTCCACCACCCGGTAGTCTTTCGCCGCCCCCGCCAGATACTCCGCCGGGGTGAAGCTGTCCATATCCCCGTTTAACTTATTCATCAGGATACACACCGCCTGGACAAAGGGATGGATGGCCGTGGAAAAGGGGGGCGCGTACGCCAGATCCAGATTGGTCAGATCTTCCAGACAGGCTTTCATGGAAATCGCCGTCACGCCGATATCCGTCACCTTATCCACCGCCCCGGGCCCCAGCACCTGGACGCCCAGCAGCCGGTGGGTGCTTCTGTCCGCCACCACCTTGACGGCAAACCACGCTGCGCCGGGATAATAGTGGGCCTTATCGTCCGTCACCGCCAGGGCGCAGACGGGATCGAAACCGGCCGCCATGGCCTGCTCCTCGGAAAGCCCGGTCCTGCCGCCGTTTAAGCCCGGCAGCTTCACCACCCCGGTTCCCAGGACGCCGGGATAGGAAACGCTGCGCCCGCCCAGGGCCAGGGCCAGGGTACGGCCTTCCATGTTGGCGGAAGACCCCATGGGCGACCACTGCCGCTGTCCGGTGATCCGGCTTACGACCATGGCGCAGTCGCCCGCCGCGTACACCCCTTCCACATTGGTGGCCAGTTGATCGTCCACCAGGATGGTCCCCTTGACCATCTCGATGCCCGTATCCTGCAAAAATCCCGTATTGGGACGGATGCCCAAAGAAAGGATCACCAGCTGTGCGTCAAGCAGCCCCTGGTCGGTCTGCACGCCCTGCGCTTTCCTGTCGCCTGCAACCCCTTCCAGCCGGGTGGACGTCAGGACGCGGATTCCCTTTTTCTCCAGATGCCTTTTCGCAAAATCCGCCATTTCCCGGTCAAACCCGGGCATGATCTGGCCGGCCATATCGATCACCGTCACGGAAACCCCTTTCTCCAGCAGGTTCTCCGCCACTTCCAGGCCGATGAAGCCGCCGCCTGCCACCACGGCCTGCTTCACGCCGTTTTTCTCCAGATAGTCCCTGGCTTCGATGGCGTCGTCCGGGGTACGCATCACAAAGACCCCCGGCAGGCTCATCCCCGGCAGGGGCGGCACCACAGGGGACGCCCCCGTGGCGATCACACAGGCGTCGTACTCATAAGTCTCCTGCGTCCCGGTACGCAAATTGTTTGCCGTCGCTTTCTTTTCCCTGGGATCCAGGGCGGTCACTTCCCGCTGCGTATAAACCATGGCGCCTGTGAGATCCGAAAATTTCTCCGGCGTGTTCACAATCAGCTGCCCCTTGTCCGCAATGGCCCCGCCCAGATAATAGGGCAGTCCGCAGCCCGCATAGGAAATATCCTTCCCTTTTGTCACAATCGTCACTTCCGCATCCGGATTGACCCGTTTGAACTTTGCGGCCGCCTTTGTCCCGGCCGCCACACCGCCGATTACCAGTAATTTCATATCGAAGCCCTTCCTCTTTTTTCTTTCGTTGCCTTAAGTTCCAGTATCATTGTACGCCTGTTTTTCCATAAAGTAAAATAATTAAATCTATGCTTCCCATAAATTTTTCTTCTGCATATTTTCCTGCCTTATCGAAACCTTCCGTGCCCTGGAAGAACTCTGCCCCCTCATCGACCGGGCCATTTCGGCCCTCTCCCCTTTCCGGGAGCAGATGGAGGCCGAAGCCAAAAAAAACAGCCCGCCGTTGGGCGGACTATTTTTCAAACCGGGGATTTTCTTCTTTTGAATCCGATACCGGGATCCATGTGGATGAAAGCCGGTACGAAGCAGCGGTCATCCTCCCCTCCCTGGTCAACGGCGTCCATTTCTCCCTGGATATGGACAGCCTGGCAAAACAGCTGCTTTGCCAGGACGCGCCCTGATCCGGCGGCGCGCCGTTTACGGGAACAGGGGCGGCATGACAAGCCCCTGTTCCTCCGGCAGTCCGAATAGCAGGTTCATGTTCTGCACCGCCTGCCCCGCCGCGCCTTTGACCAGGTTGTCCATGGCACCCATCATAATGACGCGCTTCGTGCGGGCGTCCACCGCGATGTTGACATCCACGTAGTTGCTGCCTTCCACCCAGCGGGTCTCCGGGCAGACTCCTTTTTCCAGGAAGCGGATGAACCGTTCTTTCCCGTAATATCTTTCATATACGTCCCGCAGCTGTTCCTCCGAAGGCAGCCCTTGGTCCGTTTCCTTTAAAGAGGCATAGGCAGTCACCAGGATCCCCCGGTTCATGGGCACCAGATGAGGGGTAAAGCTCAGCACCACCGGACGGCCCGCCGCGTTGGAAAGCTGCTCCTCGATTTCCGGCGTATGCCGGTGGGAGGCCACCCCGTAGGCCTTGATATTTTCGTTTACTTCACAGAAAAGGTTCTGTACCTTCGCCCCCCGTCCCGCTCCGGAAGTGCCGCTTTTGGCGTCAATAATTATGGTATCCGGATCGATCAGCCCTTCTTTGAGCAGCGGATAAACGGAAAGGATGGAACAGGTGGGATAACAGCCCGGATTGGCCACCAGCCGGGTCTTTTTAATTTTCTCCCGGTTGAGTTCGCACAGCCCGTAAACCGCCTGTCCGATCAGCTGCGGGGACTTGTGGGGAATCTGATACCATTTTTCATACACATCCACGTCGCTGATCCGGTAGTCCGCGCTTAAGTCCACCACCTTTACCTTTTTTAAAATCTCCTCATCCAGGACGGAAGCCAGAAATCCCTGGGGCGTGGCCGTAAAAATCACGTCCACCTGCCCTGCCAGCTCTTTTAGGTTGTCGTCTTTGCACACATCGTCCACAATCCGGAACAGGTTTTGGTAAACCGATGCATACTCTTTCTCAATGTAGCTGCGGGAGCCGTACCATTTGATTTCCACGTCCCCATGCCCCAAAAGAAGCCGGACCAGTTCCCCTCCCGCATAGCCTGTCGCTCCGATAATTCCTGCACGAATCATCTTTTCCTCCTTATCCCCGCTTTGTGTGCGGCGCTTAAAATCCAATTGAAAAAAACGCGGTCCCACAGGGCCCGGCATTTGGTCATATCATACTACTGAAGTGAATAATATTCAAGTATTTTGCATATTTTTTCACTTGCATTTCCTTTTTGGCTGTTGTATAGTATGGAATGGACAAAGGACAAAGCCCCGTGGTTTTGATTCTATCATATTTTGAATCCGATAGGGAGGACGATCTTAAAATGAAAGAAAAAGTAATTCTGGCTTATTCCGGCGGACTGGATACTACCGCCATTATCCCCTGGCTGAAGGAAAACTTCGATTATGAGGTCATCTGTGTCTGCATCGACTGCGGACAGGAAGAAGAACTGGACGGCCTGGAAGAGCGGGCGAAGTTCTGCGGCGCTTCCAAGCTGTATATTCTGGACGTGGTGGATGAATTCTGCGACGATTATATCGTTCCCTGCGTACAGGCCAACGCTGTTTACGAAAACAAATACCTGCTGGGCACTTCCATGGCCCGCCCCCTGATCGCCAAAAAGCTGGTGGAGATTGCCCGCAAAGAAGGCGCTGTCGCCATCTGCCACGGCGCTACCGGCAAGGGCAACGACCAGATCCGTTTCGAGCTTGGCATCAAGGCGCTGGCTCCCGACATCAAGATTATCGCCGCATGGAGAAACGACAAATGGACCCTGGATTCCCGGGAATCCGAAATCGCCTACTGCAAGGCCCACGGCATCGACCTTCCTTTCTCCGCGGATTCCAGCTACAGCCGCGACCGCAACCTGTGGCACATCAGCCATGAAGGCCTGGAACTGGAAGATCCGGCCAACGAGCCCAATTATGACCATCTCCTGGTGCTGGGCGTGACTCCCGAAAAAGCTCCCGACGAGCCCGAATATGTGACCATGGCCTTTGAAAAAGGCGTTCCCGTCAGCGTCAACGGCCAGAAGATGAAAGTTTCCGACATCATCCGCACCTTAAACGCACTGGGCGGCAAACACGGCATCGGCATCGTGGATATCGTGGAAAACCGCGTGGTGGGCATGAAATCCCGCGGCGTTTACGAGACCCCCGGCGGAACGATTTTGATGGAAGCCCATCAGCAGCTGGAAGAACTGATTTTGGACCGGGATACCTATGCGGTAAAGAAAGACATGGGCAACCGGATGGCCCAGATCGTTTACGAAGGCAAGTGGTTTACCCCCCTGCGGGAAGCCGTGCAGGCTTTCGTGGAAAAGACCCAGGAGTACGTGACCGGCGAAGTGAAGTTCAAACTGTATAAGGGCAACATTATCAAGGCCGGGACCACTTCCCCCTACTCCCTGTACAATGAAAGCATCGCTTCCTTTACCACCGGCGATCTTTACGACCACCACGATGCGGAAGGCTTCATCAACCTGTTTGGTCTCTCCTGCAAGGTACGCGCCATGAAGATGCAGGAAGCAGGAAAGAATCCGGCGCAGGACTAAAACTCATAATCACAGCAAAAGACGGCGCGTCCTGCCGAGGACGCGGTTGTAAAGGGCGGGCACTTTAAACTGTGCGCGCCCTTCACAAAAATAAAGGGAAAATTTTGTATATGGATGTCATTTTCATTTTAGTCCTTTATGGTATAATAGTAAACGTAGCCGGATTTGCCGCCATGGGAATCGACAAGGGCCGTGCGCGGCGCAAAGTCTGGCGCATCCCGGAATCCACCCTTTTCCTCATTGCCCTCATCGGCGGAAGCATCGGTTCTTTGCTTGGCATGTACGGATTCCGGCATAAGACGCGGCACTGGTATTTCGTGTGGGGGATGCCCGCCATCCTGATCCTTCAGACAGCGCTGATCCTCTACCTTCTTTTTGCTTCGCCGCTTTCCTTTACGATCCTGTAATTCTCTTTTGCGGAGGTACGTTTATGCATCTCGCGATCTGCGACGACCACATTGCTGACAGAAAACAGATGGAGCGCCTTCTTGGGCGGGAATCCGACAGACGCATTCCCACCACGGGCGTTTTATATGTGGATTCCTTTGGCAGCAAGGAATCCATCCTGACAGCCCCCATGATCTATGACGCCCTTTTTATGGATATGACGGAAGACGGCTGTGACGCCGTGGAACTTGCCAACATGCTCCGGGCTGACGGCACTTTCATCCCCATCGTTTTCTGCTGCGGGAAGGTGGACTACCGCAAATCGCCCGGTCTGCCCGACCAGGTCCTTTTTTTGGACAAGCCGGTCCAGACGGCGGAGTTGTCCGCCATCATCGACCAGCTCCTTCTTTTCAAAGGCAGCCTTGCCAAAAAGCTGGAGTTTCGCAATCGTTTCGAAACATTCTACCTCCAGGAAGAAGATCTCCTCTATGCGGTGCCGGACGACCGCACCATGCGGCTTACCCTCTTTAACGGGGAAGAACACGTAGCGGAGATGACCGCAGAGACCTTCTGCGCCAACTTAAAGGACTGCGACAGTTACATCGAGCTGGTCAGCCGCACGGTTTTGAACATGCTCTATGTCAAGGAGATCAACTTTTTTAAAGTGACCATGCTGGACGGAAAGCAGTTCCGTCTTTCCTTCGGGGAATCCCGCCCGCTTTTACGGGCCGTGGAAAAATACCGTCGGGAACATAAAAATGAAGGGATGGAGAACGCATAGCTCCATCCCCTTTTTTTATTTTATTTCCTGCTACAGGGTGACAATCACTCCGCCGTCGTTGGCGTACATGCTGCTGATGCCGGCCGTGTCCATCACCAGCACATCTTTTACCCGGATCTTTTCCAGAATCAGGTCCTTTACGTACTCCGCCCTCTCCCGGTTGTTGCAGTGGGTAATCATAAGCACCTTTTCCTGGGACTGCTGTGCGCTCTTTGCCACCGCGTCCGCCAGCTTCTGCAAAGCCTTGCGGATCCCGATCCCCTGGCCGATCTGTTCAATGGTTCCCTCCCGGGTTCCCGCCATCACGGGCTTGATATTTAAGGTGGAAGCCACCAGCGCCTTGACGCCGGTCAGCCGTCCGTTTTTACGCAGCGTCTCCAGGTTGTCCAGTACAAAATAAGTATGCATCCCGCTGCGAAACGCCTCCAGTCTCTCCACAATGGTCTCGAAGGGAAGTCCCTGTTCTTCCAGTTCCATGGCTTTCATCGCAATCTGGGTTTCCCCGCAGGACGCCGACCTGGAATCCACCACATGGATCTGCTTCTCCCCATGCTTTTCCTGGCAGAGGTTTTTGCCAAGCAGCGCGCTGTTGTGGCTCCCGCTTAAATTGGAAGATAAGGTCACGATATAGACGTGATCCGCCTCTGTTTCGCAGGCCTGCATATAACGCTCGGGAGAAGGGCAGGAAGATCTGGGGCAGACAGGGCACTCTGCCACTTTTTTCAAAAACAGCTCCTGGTCAAAATTCTCATCGTCCATGATCCGGTAATCCCCTACTTCCAGTCCCAGCGGGACGATCTCAAAACGCGGATCTTTCCGGAACTGATCGGGCAATTCGCAGCAGCTGTCCACAACAATTTTATAACTCATAAATTCCTCCAGGCTCACCACATCTGATGTAGTTTTCATTACTACATATAATAACATGCGTTCCTTCCCCTTGTAAAGGGAATCCGCCAATTCTCTCTGGCTTTTTTGAATCCTTCTGTTATACTTATGGATATGGGAGGTACCAACATGACATCTTTCCAGATAACCGAACTGAAGAGCTTTATGGGCAAGCTGCTGGGGACAGACTGCTTTGATTCGTTTCTCCTGGCAGGCGCGCAGGTAGTCACCGCAGTGGAATACACCATCGACGGCCGTATCCATCCGGAGTTTTATACAAAAGAAGAGCTGCAGGACCCCCACGTCTGCCCCTGCGAATTCGTTTCCTGGGCGCAGATGCGCCCGATCCTGTTCCAGATGATCCGCGGGAAGCGCAGTCCTTCCCGTTTCAAGCTGATGCTACACCTGAATCCGGAGTATGTGCCCGCCGTTATGAAAGGCGCGGACCCTTCCCTGCTGCCGGAGCAGGTAAAAGCGCTGGTCCTCACCGTCCGCTATGAGGACGGCAGGGCTTTCCTTGTCACAGGGACCGCCTTTCATTCCTTTGTTTTGGACAAGACGCTGGACGCCTGCTGGGATAAAACCATACGCCGGTTTTTGACAAGCCGGCAAATCGCCTATACGGAACCGTCAGACACATGTTTCAATTTTTCATCTTCGGATTGAAAACCAGGCTTGCCAGATAGCCGAAAACCAGGGCGGCAGAGGTGCCCACGGCGCCGGCCTTCAGCCCGCCGGAAAACAGCCCCAGAAATCCCTGTTCATCCACCGCTTCTTTGACCCCTTCCATCAGTACATTTCCAAAGCCCAGCAAAGGCACGCTGGCCCCCGCCCCGGCAAATTCCAAAAAGGGCCCATACAGGCCCAGCGCCCCCAGTACGGCCCCCGTACAGACCAGCAAAACCATGATGCGTCCCGGCATCAGCTTCGTTTTTTCCATCAGAATCTGGACCAGGGCGCAGATCAGGCCCCCTGTCCAGAACGCGTTGAAATAGTCCATTCCCGCTGCCTCCTTTTCAATAGCTTGCGCATCCTTTTTCTGTTTTATGCTCTTGTTTTTTGCAGGCTTCCCAATGGCTGCAGTGCCATCCAAAAAAGGCTTGCGATGTAGTTTTTAATACTATATAATGGGGAAAAGGAGAAAACACATATGACACTGGAATCTGAAGATTTATTGCAAAGTATTTTAAACAGCTTAGACCGGATCGATTACATCCGTACGCAGGATATTCCCGATATCGAGCTTTATATGGACCAGGTAACCACTTTCATGGGCAGCCGCCTGAAGAATTCCGCCAGGAATCCCGAAGACGACAAGATCCTCACCAAGACGATGATCAACAATTACGCCAAAAACGACCTTCTGCCCCCGCCCATCCGGAAAAAGTATTCCAAAGAGCATGTCCTGCTCCTGATTTTTATTTACTATTATAAGGGCATCCTCTCCATCAGCGATATCCAGAAAGTCCTCCGCCCCATTACGGAGCGTTATTTTGACAAAAAAGAACAGGGCTTTTCCCTGGAGGATATCTATAACGAGGTATTCGGTCTGGAAAAGGAGGAAGTGGAATATTTAAAAAGGGACGTATCGGAAAAATTCCGGAAGGCGCAGGATACATTCCGGGACGCGCCCCCGGAAGACCAGCAGTTTTTGCGTACCTTTTCCTTCATCTGCATGCTCAGTTTTGATGTGTATGTAAAAAAGCTCATCATCGAAAAGCTCATTGATTCCTGCGGGGATCTGTTCGAATCAGCGAAGGAAAAATAAGTTCCCCAAGCCGGGTCTGCTGCCGGAGCTGCCGGGATGTAAATTTTTTTCAATTTGGTATTGACTTATTTTGTACTTTAGGGTAAGATATTATTCGTCCGGTTGAGACAGTCGGATGAATCGGGGTGTGGCTCAGGTGGTAGAGCGCTTCGTTAGGGACGAAGAGGCCGCAAGTTCAAGTCTTGTCACTCCGACGTAAGAAAACCCGTTGAGTTTTGGGCTCAGCGGGTTTTTTGTTGTGCTTATGCTTTGAAAATTCATATTTTCATTGATATTATAAACGAAATAATTTATTATAGAATCAATAAAAAGTGTGCGCCTTTCTGCCGGCAAAGGAGGAAAACTTTGAGAATAGATGAACAATTGAAAATCCTTGGGATAAAAACAAATATGACTCTCGCTAATATTGCAAGAAATCTCGGAAAATCCCCCCAGTCGTTTTCGCAGAAGATGCATCGCGGAAACTTCACATTGGATGACCTTGATGATATAGCAATGGCAACCAAGTGCAAACTTGAATGCTCTTTTTTATTACCCAACGGAGAACGCATTGTGCTAAAAGGAGAATAGATAGAATGCTAAAATATGTCAGAGGGGATATTTTTAATAGCCCCGCCCAAGTACTTGTAAATACGGTAAATACCGTAGGCGTAATGGGAAAGGGGATCGCTTTATCATTTAAAAAAAAATATCCCGAAATGTTCACAATCTATCGCAAAGCTTGTGATAAACATCAATTGGTCATCGGCAAGCTAATGCTTTGGTATGGGCCGGATCATTGGATCCTAAATTTCCCGACAAAAGAACATTGGCGTAACCCCTCAAAAATGGAATATATAGAAAAGGGGCTTATGGCTTTTCAAAGAAAATACGCCGATTATAATATTACGTCTATCGCATTTCCCAAACTTGGATGCGGAAATGGTGAATTAGACTGGGAACAGGTCAAACCATTAATGGAAAAATATCTTAAAGAATTACCTATCGATATATATATTTATTTAAGTCCCGGAACAGATCCTGTTCCTGAGCACAAAGTTCCTGAAGCAATGGACGCCTGGCTCAAAGAGCATGCAAAAGACATGTCGTTTACAGGGGTAAAAGACGAACTTGTTATCAATAGCTCCATAGTGCCCATTCACTTTTTATATAAAGATATCCCTTGGGACGCCTGTTGGGATCACAAGTCGGATTCCCTGATTTTTAACAATCCTTTCGGAAAAGAAATCATAGTGGAAGAAAAAACTTTGCAGTTATTGTGGGATAATATTCAAAGCGCCGAAATTTTTAAAGTCGCTGATGACGAAGCTGCCAACTTAGTCTATTTTCTATTAGCTTCTATGGGATATTTGACTTCTGTTGAAATTCAGGACGAAGAAACAAACAAATTCTGCGATGGATATCAATTAGATGCAGGCAGCGGACGATATTTCTCTATAAAAGGGTAATCTTATGACATACAAGGATATCATACGCCAAAATCGATTTCATCATTCATCCGTAAACTGGTGGCCTTTATACGCCTACCATTTCACGGATATCCAAAATGCTGTCAGCATCCTGAAAGAAGAATACTTATATAGCAGATATGACGCAAAACGTTTCAATATAATGCGAAATGATAATGCCAGCCGCCAAGTTATTGATATGACTCATTCCGGAGCCACCGCTGATGTGAGATTTTATTTCAGGCCCCTGACACCTACTCAGTACTATAATGAAGGGTTTAAGCATCCTGATTTACGTTATTGCGGTGATATAAACGCAAATGTCCCGGTTCCGGTATTTTTTGCTTTTGATTTAGAATCTCTTTTATCAATGGACAATGTGTACTTCTCAGAAAAGTCACAAGCCGGAGAAGGCTGCCGGCTTTGTAATACCCCTGAAGAATTTTCTCAATTCAATTTTGATCAAATTTATAATAACAGTTGGATGCGAAATATCGATGAAGAAAAAAAGTATCGCCAGGCAGAACTTGTTACAAAAGGGCCATTTCCCATTAACTCTTGCTTATATGCCATACTTTGCCGCAATGAAGTAGAAAAAATAACCCTTCTGAATTTACTAAGAGATGAAAGCCCAAAAACATACACCAAATATAAAGACAAAATAAAAGTATGTAAAGAAAATATGTTTGAATGTAACGGTCTGTATATTACGGACTGCAGATACTTTGATGGTAAAGCAAGCATTCTCTTTTCAAATACATATGAAAAAAGGCATTATATTCGTCGCCATAAAACAACTAAGTTAAGACCGCTTGAAGCTACCATTGATTTTGATTGGGTTTCCGCAAAAACCTTACTTAATCGGCAATCAACAAAATTTCAGATCGATTATGAAGAACAATCCGGTATTCAATTTTCCGGATTAAGCAAACCCCAAAATGCAAAAACGCTCTACACAAAAATAGTGATAGAAGGTCATCTGATGTGTTTCATGGGACAACAGCTTGTTGAGGCGGCACTCCTTTAACAAAATAGGGGCGGCAAAACCCCCAATGGTTTTTCGCCGCCCCTGTATTTTCCCGGCTTTTACGGCTGGGTTCCGGTCACATCCTCTACGATTTCCTTCACGCCTTTTCCTGCGTCCTCCACCACGTCCTTTGCCGCATGGCCCGTGTCGTCGATGGCTTCCCCGATATCCATGGAAGTGGAGGCGGACTCTTCTGCTTCATCGGGTTTCGGATCCGTAACGGAATTATTCCGGTCACCTGCATCCGTTTCGGAGCCGTCGAAGGCCTCTGTTTCCGAAACAGCCCCTTCCCCTGCGCCGTCCGGTCTTTCCGGCGGACGGCTTTCTGTCACGGTATTGCCGGCCATGTCCTCCGGATCGACGTTTTCTTTCCCCGATCCGCAGCCGGCCGCGAAACAAAACAGACACATCATCAAAAACAGCGGTATCATTTTTCGAAGCTTTTTCATCATACTTTCTCTCCTTTCCTTTGAGCGTTCACCTGGCTCCTCGCTTAGTATGCGGATTTTCATTGCATAAAATACAAGTATCTAGTAAAATAACTTTAAAATACATTCGAGGGGTGATGGGAATGGAATTCAGACCTTGCATCGATATCCATAACGGGAAAGTAAAGCAGCTGGTCGGCGCCAGCGTGCAGGATCAGGGCGATACCGCCTGTGAAAATTATGTGGCCGGAGAAAGCGCGGGCTGGTTTGCCGCTCTTTTTGCGCAGAAAAATCTGAAAAACGGGCATGTGATCCTGTTAAACAGCAAGGACAGCCCTTATTATGAGCAGACCCGCCGCCAGGCGCTGGAAGCCCTTTCGGCCTATCCGGGCGGATTGCAGATAGGCGGGGGCATCACCGCAGAAAATGCGCGGGAATATCTGGATGCAGGAGCTTCCCATGTGATTGTTACTTCCTACGTTTTCCAGAACGGGAACATCTCCTTCGAAAACCTCAGCCGGCTGGTGGACTGTGTGGGCCGCAAAAAACTGGTCCTGGACTTAAGCTGCCGCAAAAAAGACGGCCGTTACTATATCGTTACCGACAGATGGCAGAAATACACCCGGGTTTCTCTTTCTCCCGATATTCTGACTATGCTGGCTTCTTTCTGTGATGAATTCCTGATCCACGGCGTAGATGTGGAAGGGACAAAAAACGGGGTGGAAGAAGAGCTGATCGAAATGCTGGGAAGCTGGAACCAGATCCCCATTACCTATGCGGGCGGAATCCGTTCCTTTGAAGACATTGACAAAATCCGCCGCGCAGGAAACGGCAGGATCCATATCACCGTCGGAAGCGCGCTGGACCTCTACGGCGGGACCCTTCCCTTTGAGCAGACCGTAGCGTATACGCAGCAGGATCTCTGGCGTTAGCCGGCCGCCGGGCTGTAGCTTAAGCGGCCGCAGGCACAAAGGCCAAAAAATAGGCTGTGAAAAATGAGAAATCATTTTTCACAGCCTCTTTTTTCTGGACCCGAAGGGATTCGAACCCTCGGTCTCTGCGTTGCGAACGCAGCGCTTTCCCAGCTAAGCTACGAGCCCATATAGGAAGTCCGGAAAGATCTTCATCTCCCGGACTTTCCAAAAGTGGAAGCAACGGGGCTCGAACCCGTGGCCTCTCGCGTGTGAGGCGAACGCTCATCCCAGCTGAGCTATGCTTCCATGTACTGACAAAAAATATTTTACCACTTTATCCGAAAGAATCAAGCCCTAATTTTAAAATTTTTAAACCTGCCCCCACATCCGGGCCGCCTGCGGCAAAAAAGGAGCGCGAAAGGCCCTGCCGGACGTCCGATGCATCCGGCAGGGCCCTTGCCGTATCGCCTGTTATACCCCTTTTTCAATCAGCGTACCATCCTGATACGCCTCCAGAAGTTTCTCCAGGTCCGCAATGCTTTCTTTCAGTTCCGCCCCTACGTCCGTATCCGAAACCATAAGGCGGTGGGCAGCGGTTTCCACTATGATGGTATCCGAGACAATATCCGTCTCCTCCCGAATCGCGGCTTCCGCGGATTCGAAAGGCTTATGGGCTACCAGGTTCAGGCCGTGGGAGTTGGCCACCAGCGTATAGCCCGCGATACCCGTCTTACTCTGGTACGCTTTTGAGAAACCGCCGTCAATAATCAGCAGCTTGCCGCCGCACTTGATCGGCGTCTCCCCTTTTTTAAGTTCTACCGGCACATGGCCGTTGACGATGTGGGAATGGGACTCGTCCAGCCCGAATTCCCTCATGATTTTATTGATGGTCGTCTCGTCGTCCAGCAGGCTGTAATATGCGTTCTTTACTTCCTTATGGGTTTCCTTTTCCTCCACAAAGTAGCGCTCGAAGGTGGCCATCTTATCCTTGCCAAATACCGGGGAATTGGGCCCGGCCCAGATATACCAGATAATATCGCGCCCTTTCCTTCTCTCCTGCCGATCCTGGGAATAATATCCCTTTCTGGCATAGGTCTCCAAAGCGTCGTAGAGCGCCTTGCCGCTGTAGCGTTTCCCGTACACATTGACCGCCTTGAAGTTCCCGTTTTCATCCATGGGCACACAGCCGTGATACAGCAGGTTGGAATTGTGGACTTTGTACAGGCTTCCTTTGGAAAAAAGGAAGCGGACATGACGCTGAAGTTTCTCGCAGTGTACAAAGGCATGACGCAGACGGTCCACCACCAGCTCTTCCTCCTGCGTCAGCCGGTAAGGGTCTGCCGGATCCACCGTAGGGAAATCCAGATCTTTCATGGGATATTCCTTTCCTGCGATGTTCACGGTCCCGGTTTCATAGTTGATCTTGTCCAGCAGCAGGCGGTCGTCCATTTCAAACTCCGGATGCTGCAAAATCAGCTGACCTTCCAGCTTCAGCTGAATAATGGCGATTGCCTTATGCATCATCATATCCAGCGCCAGGTCCTTTGTATCATAATCTTTCCCGTATTTGATGGAGAAAGCGCTGCAGTCCGTATTTTCATAAACCTTCATGGCAAAAGTCGCCAGGGGGATCAGGTTGATGCCGTATCCTTCTTCCAGGATATCCAGGTTCCCGTACCGGGCGGATACGCGGATCACCGTGGCGATGCAGGTGGTCTGGCCGCTTGCCGCCCCCATCCACACCACGTCGTGGTTTCCCCACTGGATATCCACGGAATGATACTGGCTGAGGGTATCCATAATAATATGCGGGCCGGTGCCCCTGTCATAAATATCCCCCACAATATGCAGATGATCGATAACCAAACGCTGGATCAGTTCGCAGAGGGCGATGATGCACTCCGGTGCGCGGCCGATCCGGATAATGGTATGGATGATCTCGTTGTAATAAAGTTCCTTGTCCTGGATCTCCTCTTTTTCCGTGATCAGTTCCTCGATCACATAGGAGAAATCCTTGGGCAGCGCCTTACGCACCTTAGACCTGGTATATTTGGAAGAAACCCGCTTCGTCATCTGCACCAGGCGGTGAATGGTAATTTTAAACCAGTCCTCCAGGAATTCCTGATCCTCTTCCTCCTCCAGGATCAGCTCCAGCTTTTCCCTGGGGTAATAGATCAGCGTCGCCAGGCTGCGCTTGTCCCTGGCGCTGAGGGTATTGCCGAACTCTTCGTCAATCTTGCGCTTCACCGAACCGGACCCGTTTTTTAAGACATGGTTAAACTGCTCCCACTCCCCGTGGATATCGGTCAGAAAGTGCTCCGTCCCTTTTGGCAGGCTCATAATTGCCTGCAGGTTGATAATTTCCGTCGCAGCGTCCGCAATGGTGGGGAACTGCTTTGACAGGCTTTTGAGATAATTTTTGTATTCGAAGTCTTCCATGGTCCCTCCCCTTTTCAGCCGCCTTCGATCACATCGCTCATGGAATACAGGCCTGCGGGCTTGCCTGCCAGAAACAGGGCCGCCTGCAGCGCGCCCTTTGCGAAAACCGCCCGGGAATAGGCCGTATGGGAAAAGGTAATCACTTCGTCCGTCCCGGCAAAAATCACATCATGGTCGCCGACGATGGTTCCGCCCCGGACCGCCGAAATCCCGATCTCCTGCTTCGGCCGCTTCTCCCTTCTTGTGCTTCTGTCATAGACATAGGCATACTTTTCTTCCATTCCCTCGTTTACCGCGTCCGCCAGCGCCAGCGCCGTCCCGCTGGGCGCGTCCACCTTCTGGTTATGATGCTTTTCCACGATTTCAATATCAAAGCCCGCATCCGCCAGGACCGGCGCGGCTTCTTTTAACAGCTTAAACAGCAGGTTGATCCCCATGGACATGTTGGCGGAACGAAGGACCGCCACCTGCTCCGACACCTCCCGCACATGCGCAAGCTGTTCTTCGGAAAGCCCGGTGGTGCAGAGCACACAGGGAATTTTCCGGTCTGCGCAGTAATCCAGCAGGGCATCCGCAGCTTTGGCAGACGCAAAGTCAATGATCACGTCCGCTTCTGCCGTGCAATCTTCCAGCCGGCCAAAAACCGGATAGGGATTGGAAATGCCGTCTGTTACGTCCACGCCCGCCACGATCTCAACCGTCTGCGTTTCCTGCGCCAGCTTCGTGATCATCTGTCCCATTTTGCCGTTGCAACCATGCATAATTGCCTTTACCATATCTTTCTTCCCTACTTCCTTTCTCTGTTTTTTAAAAATGTGCGTCAGCGCTTCCTGCTCACAGAAACAAACGGGCCGGGGCATAACGCCCCGGCCTGCAGAAAATCCTCTCTGTCTCGCGCTTCTGCCGCGATTATAAAATTCCGAAGGCCTTCATCTCTTTAGCCAGCTTCTCTGCATGGGCCGGCTCCATTTCGGTCAGGGGCATCCGAAGCGTGCCGCCGCACAGCCCCATCAGCTGGGCCGCCTTCTTCACCGGGATCGGGTTCACCTCGGAAAACAGTGCTTCCACCAGGGGGACCGCCTTCAGCTGCAGCTCCATGCTCCCTATCGTATCCCCTTCGAAATACCGGCTGCAGATCTCATGGGTCTGACGGGGCGCCACATTGGACAGGACGGAAATCACGCCCTTGCCGCCCAAGGAAAGGATCGGGACGATGATGGCGTCCTCCCCGGAATACAGGTCCACACAGCCGTCCGCAATGCTCATCAGATGTGCGGTCTGGCTGATATTGCCTGTGGCATCCTTGATCCCCACGATGTTTTCCACCTCTTTGCACAGGCGCACCGCCGTCTCCGGCTGGATGGTAGTGCCGGTCCTGCCCGGTACGTTATACAGGATAATCGGAAGCTTCACCGCATCCGCCACCGTCTTGAAATGCTGATACAATCCGTTTTGCGTCGCCTTGTTATAGTAGGGCGTCACTAAAAGCAGCCCGTCCGCCCCGATCTTTTCCGCTTCCGTGGAAAGATAGACCGCAGTCTCGGTACAGTTGGAACCGGTGCCCGCAATCACGGGGATCCTATGATCCACCTTCTCCACGCAGTAACGGATCACGTCCAGGTGCTCCTCGTGCGTCAGGGTAGCTGACTCGCCCGTGGTCCCACAGACAATAATCGCGTCTGTCTGGTTTTCGATCTGATACTCGATCAGCTCTCCGAATTTCTCGTAATCCACCGATCCGTCTTCATGGAAGGGCGTGATAATTGCGACTCCTGCGCCTTTGAAAATCGCCATATTAACCTCCTCGACAGCCGCCCAAAGGCGGCTTTTCCTACAATTCCTAAATCTAAAAATATCATATCATTCTGCCTTTATGCTGTCAACGCGGTTTTACCGGCAGGCAGGGGCGCCCCTGGCAGGCCTGTTGGCACAAACAGCGCGGGCAGCTGCGGCACAGAGCCTTTCGCTCCTTTGCCGCAGCTGCCCGCGCTGTCTTGCGGACTTTCCCGGACCGAAACTTTGCGCTCACCTGGCGCGATGAATCTCGGAAATGGCGTCCGCCATGGCACGAATCCCTTCCGGGGCCTGCGTCCCGGTCAGAATCACGTCCGTATATTCCCCTCTGGCTTCCAGTACGTTTTTCAGGTCCTCTTCCTCAATGAGGCTGTTGCCCGTCAGCTCCAGCACCTCATCCAGGATCAGAAGGTCGCACTCCCCCGTGGTCAGCACCTTCTTGGCGAAGTTAAGACCATTGCGGATGTTGTGCACTTCCTCTTTTCTTTTCTCTTCGGAAAGCTCAAAGAAGTCGCAGTCAGACTTTTCAAACCGAAACAGCTTGATCTCCGGCTCCAGCCTCTTTTGATAGAGGGACTCCTGAAGCCCGCGGCCCTTTAAGAACTGGATGATCACCACCTGCTTTCCCAGCGCAGCGGCCATCAGCGCCTCTCCCAGCGCAGCGGGCGTCTTTCCGCGCCCTTCGCCTGTAAAAATCTGAATTTTGCCCATCTTACGATACCCTTCCTTCAGGTTTTATCCCTGCGTTTTTTTCGATTATACCATGAAAGCATCTTTCCCGCAAGCTTATGACTCTGTCCGGCACGGCCGGGAACATTTCTACTCTTCCAGCAGCTCCAGCTTGCTGACGGATACCTCGTAGGCCACCCGTTTTTCCAGCTGGTCGTCCGCCAATTTCTTCATATATTCCCGGCTCTGGATCCGTCCCCAGATTTCGCAGTGGGAACCCACTTCAAAGCCCCCCGCATAGCGGGCGTTCCTCCCCCAGCAGATGCAGGGGATATAATCGGATTTTCCGTAAGGGCGGTTCACCGCCAGCAAAACGTCCGCGATCTCCCTGCCCAGCGGCGTCTTTCTGTAAACCGGTTCCTTGCAGATGTATCCGTCCAGATAGATCTGGTTGGTCCTGGAGCTTTCCTCCAGTTCTTCCACGAAACTGATCTCCCTGGCGAACACGGAAAGGATCAGCCGGTTTTTCCGCTCTTCATGCCGGTTGTAGGAACGAAACTGTCCGGAAATGCTCACATAGGCCCCCTGATAGTCCTCCTCCACATCGATGAGCCGTTCGGAAACCATGATCGGGATGATGTCGTAAGACTCGCTTAAACGGGCCACTTCCACGTCCATCATGTAAAACCCTTCCCCGAAAATCTCATGGCTGAACGTAAACCCGCTCACGATCTTCCCCATGATTACAACCTGGTTGTTTTCAATCACCTTATCTGTCATTTTTGAGTTCTCCCTTCTTGATACAAGAATTTTTTCCTGTCATGTATTATCAGTTTATGGAAAGAACAGGAAAATAGAACCGGACTGCAGCGCGTATTTTTCCAAAATGCGACATTCCCATGCTACGTCTTTTCCGGACAGGCGCAAACCGTGGCGAAAACACAGTCTTTGCGCGGATTTCTGGTTGCATCCCTCCGGCCCGGGTGCTATACTTGTACCGTTTGAAATCGACTATTGTATATTTTTATGGAAAGCGGCCGGCGCAGCGCCGCTTGGGAATCGAGGAAATTATGAATCAGAAAAGAGAAGATGTGAGAAACGTCGCCATCATCGCCCATGTAGACCACGGCAAAACCACCCTTGTGGACGAACTGCTTAAACAAAGCGGCGTTTTCCGGGAAAATCAGGAAGTGGTGGAACGGGTGATGGACTCCAACGCCATTGAGCGTGAGAGGGGCATCACCATCCTTTCCAAAAATACGGCCGTCACCTATCAGGGCGTAAAAATCAATATTATCGACACGCCGGGACACGCGGATTTCGGCGGCGAAGTGGAACGGGTGCTCAAAATGGTCAACGGCGTCATCCTGGTGGTGGACGCCTTCGAAGGGCCCATGCCCCAGACCCGCTTCGTCCTGCGCAAAGCCCTGGAGTTAAAGCTTCCGGTCATCGTCTGCATCAATAAAATCGACCGGCCCGAGGCCCGCCCCCTGGCCGTGGTGGACGAAGTGCTGGAGCTGTTTTTGGAGCTGGACGCAAGCGACGAACAGCTGGACTGCCCCTTTGTCTTTGCTTCCGCCAAAAACGGCAGCGCCACCACCAATATCACCGTAAAAAACAAGGACATGAAACCGCTGTTTGACACGATCCTGGACTACATTCCCGCGCCCGAAGGGGATCCGGATGCAGGCACCCAGCTTCTGATCAGCACCATCGACTACAACGAATACGTGGGCCGCATCGGCGTGGGCAAGGTGGACAACGGCTCCGTCAGCGTCAACCAGGAAGTGGTCATCGTCAACCATCACGATCCCGATAAGCAAAAGCGGGTAAAAGTCAGCAAGCTTTACGAATTTGACGGCTTAAACAAGGTGGAAGTCAAAACCGCGGGCATCGGTTCCATCGTGGCGATCTCCGGCATCGCGGATATCCACATCGGGGATACCCTCTGCTCCCCCGAGCATCCGGTCCCCATCCCCTTCCAGAAAATTTCCGAGCCCACCATTGCCATGCAGTTTATGGTAAACGACTCCCCCCTGGCCGGAAAAGAAGGCAAATATGTCACCAGCCGCCATCTGCGCGACCGCCTTTTCAAAGAGCTCAACACCGACGTTTCCCTCCGGGTGGAGGAAACGGATTCCACCGATGTGTTCAAGGTTTCCGGACGCGGGGAGCTGCACCTTTCCGTGCTCATCGAAAACATGCGCCGGGAGGGGTATGAATTTGCCGTCAGCAAGGCGGAAGTCCTGTATCATTTCGATGAAAAGGGGCACCGTCTGGAGCCCATGGAACAGGTTTATATCGACGTGCCGGAAGAATACGCGGGCAACGTTATCGAAAAGCTGGGCCAGCGCAAGGGCGAGCTTGTAAATATGACTCCCGGCAACGGCGGCGTCACCCGGCTGGAATTTATGATCCCTTCCCGGGGACTCATCGGCTATCGCGGGGAATTTCTTACCGACACCCGTGGCAACGGCGTTATGAACGCGGTTTTTGACAGCTATGCCCCCTATAAAGGCGACATCCAGTACCGCAAGCAGGGTTCCCTGATCGCATTCGAAGCCGGGGAGGCCATCACTTACGGCCTGTACAACGCCCAGGAAAGAGGTACCCTCTTTATCGGCCCCGGCGAAAAAGTGTACGCCGGCATGGTCATCGGCCAGACCGGCCGCAGCGAGGACGTGGAAGTCAACGTCTGCAAGACCAAGAAGCTCACCAACACCCGTTCCTCCAGCGCGGACGAAGCCCTGCGGCTGACCCCGCCCCGGATTTTGAGCCTGGAACAGGCGCTGGATTTCATCGACACGGACGAACTTCTGGAAGTGACCCCCACTTCCCTGCGCATCCGCAAAAAAATCCTGGACCACACCATGCGCAAGCGCGCGGCAATCCAGGGCAAATAAAGAAAAAAGGACAGGTTGTGCGCGCTGGCAAACAAAGCCAAAAGGCAGCGCAAACCTGTCCTTTTTGATGCGTTTTTCTTTCAGTCTTTTAAAATCAGTCCCACCGGGCAGTGGTCCGACCCCATCACTTCCGTATAGATGCAGGCATCCTGCAGCCTCTCCTTCAGGCTTTCGGAAACGATAAAATAGTCGATGCGCCATCCCGCGTTTTTGCTGCGGGCCTGGAACCGGTAGGACCACCAGGAATAGATCCCTTCCCGATCCGGATAGAAATAACGGAAAGTATCCACGAAGCCGTTTTCCAGAAGGCGGGTCATTTTCGCCCTCTCTTCGTCGGTGAATCCGGCGTTTTTCCGGTTGGTCTTCGGATTTTTCAGGTCGATTTCCTTATGCGCCACGTTTAAATCCCCGCAGAAGATCACCGGCTTTGTTTTCTCCAGCCCCTTTAAATAGGAAAAGAAATCGTCCTCCCAGCGCATCCGGTAGTCCAGCCGCGCCAGCCCGTCCTGGGAATTGGGCGTATATACCGTAACCAGGTAAAATTCCGGAAACTCCAGCGTGATCACCCGGCCCTCATGGTCGTGTTCTTCCACGCCGATCCCGTAGGAAACCGAAAGGGGCTCCCGCTTGGTAAACACCGCCGTGCCGGAATACCCTTTCTTTTCCGCGCTGTTCCAGTACTGATAATAGCCGGGCAAATCCATCCGGATCTGCCCCGGCTGAAGTTTCGTTTCCTGCAGGCAGAATACGTCCGCGTCCGCTTCCCGGAAAAACTCCTCAAATCCCTTTGTAACGCAGGCGCGCAGCCCGTTTACGTTCCACGATATCAGTTTCATCCCTTTTCTCCTTATTTTCTTTCTATTATTTCCTTTATCCCTGCAAATGCAGAAGCGCAACCGCAAACCGGAAGTAAATCATCAAAGACAGGGCGTCCACAATGGTAGTGATAAAAGGGCTCGCCATCACCGCCGGATCAAATCCAAGCTTTTTTGCCGCCATGGGAAGGATGCAGCCCACCGCCTTGGCAATGGTTACCGCCGCCACCAAAGTCAGGCATACCACCGCAGAAACCATGAGGCCGACCCGGTCAAAGAGCATGAGCTTTGCGAAGTTGCAGGCCGCCAGCGTCAGGCCGCACAAAACGGCCACCCGGATTTCTTTCCAGAGCACGAAAAACAGGTCGGAAAAGCGGATGTCGCTTAGGGACAGGCCACGGATAATGGTTGCGCTGGTCTGTCCGCCCGCATTTCCCCCGGTATCCATCAGCATGGGGATAAAGGCGGTCAGGATCACGCAGCTGCTTAAGGCGTCTTCGAAGGAAGTGATGATCTTTCCCGTAAAGGTAGCGGAAATCATCAGCAAAAGCAGCCAGGGAATCCGGTTTTTCCAGATCTCAAATACCCCTGTTTTCATATAGGGTTTGTCCCCGGGAAGAATGGCGTTCATCTTCTCGATGTCCTCCGTCGCCTCTTCTTCCACAATATCCATAATGTCGTCTACCGTGATAATGCCCACCAGCCGGTTCTCGTTGTCCACTACCGGCATGGACGTAAAGTCGTACTTCTGGAACAGGGCCGCCGCTTCTTCCTGGTCTGTGAGCGTATGAATGGAAATGACGTTTTCATTCATGAAATCGCCGATCACATCCTCTTCCTCATGCAGCAGAAGGTAGCGCAGGGCCACCGTGCCGATGAGGCGGCGGGAATCGTCCAGCACATAGCAGTTGTTGACGGTTTCGCTGTCCAGCCCCACCTTCCGGATCTTTCCAATGGCCTCCGAAACGGTCAGGCTCTCCCTTAAATCCACGTACTCCACCGTCATAATGCTGCCCGCGGAATCCTCGGGATAGCGCAGCAGATGGTTGATGTCCCGCCGCGTCTCCGGGCTGGCATGGGCCAAAATCCTCTTGACCACGTTGGCCGGCATCTCGTCCATCAGATCCGCCGCGTCGTCCGCCATCAGGTTATCCACAATGGCCGCCGCGTCCTTATCCGACATGGAAGAAATAATATACTGCTCGCTGTCCACATCCAGATAGGAAAAGACTTCTGCCGCCAGATCTTTGGGAAGGATCCGGAAGACCCGCAGCATCTCCTCCTCTTCCATCTCTTCCAGGACAGCCGCCACATCCGCTTCGTTCTGTTCGGAAAAGTGCTGGCGCAGCCGGGTGTATTGCCTGCTGTCAAGCAGTTCCTGCACCAGTTCTTTTTCCCGGGTTTCTTTCTCTTTCAGCTCCCTTTCCCGAAGTTCTCTTTCTTTGTTGTCTTTCATCGCAATTTCCCTCCTGTACCCCAAAAGGGCATACAAAAATCAGGAGCGCGGTTTTATGACTTCGCTCCCTGTGTATTCGTCCCGGTCGGGGACTGTCGCCGCTTCCTGTCTGACTGCCGGACTGACTGCCTGTCATAAAACCACCTCCTTTCGAAATCACCGATGAAACTTGTTCCAACTCCTTAATGCTACTGTAAGCTTCCTTCTTTGTCAACAAAATACAGCTGTTCCAGCCTGGTCAGGACCGCCCTGGCATTGGTGGCTTCCACCGTTTTCTTTTCAAAGGCCCCGGCCTCTTCCCAGGGGACCAGCACCCGGATCCGCACCCGGTCGGTATAACTGGTCTCTTCCGGCACAAGGCCGGCCTGTCCCAAAAGATACTGGACTTTGCCGACCCCGTTATAATCCGTATCGATCTGCATCCGTACGCCGAAACGCATGGTCCCGATCCGGCAGGCCGCAAGCCCCTCCTTTACCGCCATGGTATAGGCCCGGACAAGTCCCCCGGTTCCAAGCAGCGTCCCCCCGAAATACCGGGTCACCACCACGGCTACGTTGCGGATCTCCTCCCCTAAAAGCACTTCCAGCATGGGGCGTCCCGCGGTCCGCGCAGGTTCGCCGTCGTCGCTGCACCTGGTCAGCTCCGCCTTTTTCCCGATCACAAAAGCCGAACAGTTGTGGGACGCGTCCCAGTAGGTTTTCTTCATCTCCTCGATAAACGCAGACGCCTCCTCTTCGGATTCCACCGGCCGCACCGTGGCGATGAAGCGGGACTTTTTTTCCGTAAATTCCCCCTGTCCTCCTTCCAGCACCACCCGGTAAGGCTTTGCAATCTCCTGCATCTGATCTTTTTCCATCTTCTCACCCGTCCTTTATTCTTTCCTTTTATCATCTTACCATTTCATCCCTGTCCTGCATACCGGAATGCGGGCATAAAGGGGAAAATTTTTGTGAAGAATATCTTAATATGGAAGAAAAACCTTTATTTACCCACCCGGTTTTGCTATAATCGTAAAGGTAATGTCCAAAGGAGGCTTAATTGCATGAATTATGGCAAAAAGAGTGTAAAAAAGAAAAAGAAAGCACTCCACTCCGCTTCCAGACGCTGGGGCCGCAGATGTTTGCTCACCTTTACCCGGGTGCTGCTTTTATTCGTGCTGGCCGCCGGCATTATCGGCGTCTGCGGGGGGATCGGAGTCTTTAAGGGCATCATAGATTCGGCTCCCACCATCAAACTTGAAGACGCCACACCCAGCCGGTTTTCTTCCTTTATTTATGATGCCAAGGGCAATCAGCTCCAGCAGCTGGTGGCGGAGGATTCCAACCGCGTGCCGGTCACCATGGACCAGATTCCCCAGGATATGGCAGACGCCTTTGTGGCCATCGAAGACGAGCGTTTCTATGAGCATAACGGGATCGATATCCAGGGCATCATCCGCGCGGGCGTGGTGGGCATCACCAACGGCTTCCATTTTACGGAAGGCGCCAGCACCATCACCCAGCAGCTGATTAAGAATACGGTCCTGACCACCTGGACCCAGGAGAAGACCTTTGCGGAAAAGGCCAAACGAAAGATCCAGGAACAGTATCTGGCGATCCAGCTGGAACGGGATACCAACGACAAGTCCAAGATTCTGGAACAATATATGAATACCATCAACCTGGGGCAGAATACCCTGGGCGTTCAGGCCGCGTCCAAGCGGTACTTCAACAAAAACGTCTGGGAACTGAACCTTTCCGAATGCGCCACCATCGCCGGCATCACCCAGAATCCTTCCCGCTACAATCCCATCACCCATCCGGAAGAAAATCAGAAGCGCCGGGACAAGGTGCTTGGGAACATGCTGGAACAGGGGTATATTACCCAGGCAGAATATGAGGAAGCCCAGGCGGATACGCAGGACGTTTACGACCGTATCCAAGCGGCCAACGCGGAAGTGGAAGAAACTTCCGTCAATACCTATTACGTGGACGCGGTCATCGACGCGGTTATCGACGACTTAATCCAGGCGGGCTACAGCGAAACCCAGGCCTACGTGATGGTCTATTCCGGGGGCTTGAGCATCTACGCCGCCCAGGATCCGGATATCCAGGCAATCTGCGACGAAGTCTGCTCCAACGAGGAAAACTATCCGGACAATACCCGGTGGCTGCTGAGCTATCAGCTCACCTATAAGGATACGGACGGCACGGCCGTCAATATCAGTTCGGAAATGTTCCGGACCTGGTTCCAGGAAAACGGCGACGCAAGTTTCAACCTGCTCTATGATTCCCAGGACGAGGCCTATGCGGCCATCGAAACCTATAAAGAGGCGACGCTTCCCGCCGGGGCGGAAGTGATCGGCGAATCCGTTTCCCTCACACCCCAGCCCCAGATTTCCCTGGTGGTGGAAGACCAGGCTACCGGCTATGTGGTGGCCATGGTAGGCGGACGGGGCACCAAGGAAGGAAGCCGTACCTTAAACCGCGCTACGGATACCGTCCGTCAGCCCGGTTCTACCTTTAAGATTGTCTCCACCTACGCGCCGGCCTTAGACAGCGCCGGAATGACCCTGGCCGATGTGGAAGTGGACGGCCCCTTTAATTACGAGAACGGCAAACCGGTTTCCAACTGGTACAGTTCCGGCTACCGAGGGATCTGTTCCCTGCGGGACGGAATCCGGGATTCCTTAAACATTGTCACCGTCAAGGTGCTGACCCAGATCACTCCCCGCTTAGGCTATGAATATCTCCAGAATTTTGGCTTTACTACCCTGGTGGACGGAGTGGAAAAGGGCGGCAAAATCTATTCCGACGTAGCGCAGCCCCTGGCCCTGGGCGGTATTACCAACGGCGTCACCAACCTGGAGTTAAACGCTTCCTATGCCGCCATCGCCAACAACGGCCAGTATATCGAACCCAAGCTGTACAGTATCGTCAAGGACCATGACGGCAACGTAATCTTAGACAACACCGGTACGGAAAGCCGCCAGGTCATCAAGCCTTCCACCGCTTTCCTTTTGACGGACGCCATGGTGGATGTGGTAACCTCCGGTACGGGTACGTCGGTCAACTTCGGCGGCATGTCCATCGCCGGAAAAACGGGAACCACTTCGGACTACAACGACGTATGGTTTTCCGGCTACACGCCCTATTATACCTGCACTACCTGGACCGGTTATGACAACAATACCAAGCTGCGGCAGGGCGCGGAGAGAAACCTTGCCAAGACGCTTTGGAGGGGCGTAATGAGCCGGATCCATGAAGGTCTGGAAAACAAGGCCTTTGACCGGCCTTCCGATATCGTCACCGCCACCGTATGTTCCAAGTCCGGGAAACTGCCCACCGCTTTGTGCGGCGAGCATTTAAAGACCGAATATTTCACGCCGGATACGGTTCCCACGGAAAGCTGCGACGTGCATTTCCAGGGTCAGATCTGCGCTTACAGCAATCTGCCCGCTGCCGAGCAGTGTCCGTTTAAGGTGGACGGCGTACTGGAAATGCAGCCCGAAAACGAACGGCTGCTCACCGGCCAGACCCAGGTCAACGCGGACGGCACCACCCAGAATACCTGTCAGCATAACGCACAGTTTTTCCTGGATCCCAACGCGGAAGCAGTGATCGAACAGCAGCGTCTGGAACTGCAGCTAAGGCAGGATCAAAATCAGTATGCCCAGCTGCTGACGCAGCTGCAGCAGCAGCTTCAGGAAGCCACTGCCAAAAAAGCGGATGCGGATGCCCGGCTGGCTGCGGCCACGGACGACGCAGCCCGGGCCCAGGCCCAGAGCGATTCCAACCAGGCACAGTCAGAGATCGACTCCATCAACGCCCAGATCGCCCAGCTGCAGGCCGCGCAGAACGCTGCGGCATCCACCCAGGCCACCCAGGGAACCGACGCGCAGAGCGCTGCCCCTGCGAACGATTCCAACGGCGGCTGACCGGTTTTACGGATTGCCCATAACACGCATGAAAAAGTCCCCGTAAAGTTCAGGGTTTTTTACATCCCTGCATCTTTACGGGGGCTTTTTTGACTTCTTTTATTCTGCCGATACTTCGTCCTGCTTTGCCAGATGAACCATGGCGGCGGCGATCCCGTTACATTCCAGCGTCACTTCCTTTGTTTCGGCGTCCCACTCCCACGTATAAAAGGTCAGGCC
>CALWGP010000003.1 GCA_944380095.1 uncultured Lachnospiraceae bacterium
AAAGACGTTCGGACATGGAGGGAAAGATTGAAAAATGTGCCCGATGGCCCATTTTTCAATCGACAGTTTTGCGTCGGAGCAAAAAGCGCTCCGACATGGAGGGAAAAATGAACGAGATCGAAAGATTTTACGACGAACAGTATGAGGAATGGGAGCGGCTGGCCTGGCATCTGCAGGAATTTGAAGTAACCAGGCGCTATATGCAGAAATATCTGGATAAGCCTCAGAAGGTGCTGGATATCGGGGGCGGCCCGGGGCGCTATTCCATTTTCCTGGCCCAGCAGGGGCATCAGGTGACGCTTTTGGATCTTTCCGGGAAAAATATCCGGCAGGCCATTGAGCGGGCCAAAGAAGCGGACGTGCATCTGGACAGCTGCATCCACGGCAATGCCCTGTGGCTTTCCGAATATTTTTATAAAGAGGAGCAGTACGACGCCGTGCTTTTGATGGGACCCCTGTATCACCTTCTTTTGGAGGAGGACCGCAAAAAGGCGCTGGCCGAAGCGCTGCGGGTTTTAAAGCCCGGAGGAATCCTGATTGCTTCCTTTATTTCCAACTATGCGCCGCTGCAGGACTATGCGGGCAGGATGAAGGATCTGGACGATGAGGAACGGCTTTTGGGATATCTGCAGGACGGGCGCAGCGAAGCGGATGACGATCCGGAGTTTACCGCCGCTTACTTTTGTTCCGCCAAGGAAGCCCAGGAACTGATGACGGAAGCGGGGCTTAAGCAGCTTGTTTTTGCAGGGGTGGAAAATATTTTGAGCGGAAAGGAAGAGCAGCTGCACAAGCTTTCGGAGAAACAGCGGGAAAAATGGCTGGATCTGGCGTGGCGCCTAAGCCGGGACCAGAATCTGTTCGGAATGAGCCAGCATTTCCTTTACATCGGAAGAAAATAGGGCAAAAGACCGGCGGGAATCTGAAAAGTTTCTGAAAAAAACGGGAACCGGTTGCGCTGTCCTTTGGGTTGGGCTATAATCGGATTATTGCGAAAGAAACCGAAAGGAGCAGTCATTGCATGAAAAACGACTTATTCAGCATCGGGCCGTTTACCATACACGGGTACGGACTGATGATGGCGATCGGAATCCTGACCGCATACTATATGGTGGAATATAGGGCCAAGAAGAAGGGGATGGAATACGAGAAGATCTTTTCCCTGACAGTCTGGGCCGTTGTGGGCGGGCTTTTGGGCGCGAAGATTTTATACCTGCTGACCAGGCTGCCGGATATTGCGGCAGACCCTTCCCTGATCCTGCACAGCTTAAAGGACGGCTTTGTGGTGTATGGCAGCATCATAGGGGGCGTGGCGGCAGCATGGCTTTACTGCAAAAAAAGCAGGATGGATTTTCTTAAGGTTTTTGACCTGGTGGTCCCGTCCCTGGCTTTGGCACAGGGAATCGGGCGGATCGGCTGCCTTTTGGCGGGCTGCTGCTACGGGATGCAGGTGGGCGAGAACAACCCCATCGGCATCGTCTTCCGGGATTCTTCCTATGCGCCAAACGGCGTACCCCTTTTTCCTGCCCAGATCGTTTCCAGCCTCCTAAACTTTATTCATTTCGGGGTCCTGATGTATTTATCCGGACGGCTTAAGACAAAAGGACAGCTGGCCGGCTGCTATCTGGTATTTTACAGCATCGGCCGGTTCGTGCTGGAGTTTTTCCGGGGCGACCTGATCCGCGGGAATGTGGGGAGCCTCTCCACCTCCCAGTTTATTTCGATCTTTATCTGTGCGGTCGGTCTGGCGATGGTGTTCGGCCTTCCCAGGCTTCAAAAAAAGCAAGAAATTTCTGAGCCGGAGCAGGAATAGCGCCGGATTTGGCCCAGGCAAAGCCGATCTGGCGCCTGGGAATGGAGACGGGCATTTTCAGCTGGACCAGCCGGCCGGAAGACAGTTCGTCCCGGACGAAGTCCCGGATGACGCAGGCAATGCCCAGGTCGATTTTGGCGAACTCGATGAGAAGGTCCATGGAGGTCACTTCGATCATACGGGAAGCGGTGAGGTTTTCCCGGGACAAATACCGGTCCACGTACTGGCGGGTCATATTTTCCTTGTTTAAAAGCATGAGCGTAGACTCTGCGATTACCGTTCTGGAGGACAGATGGGTGTCGGAGGGGATACGCTCTTTTAAATGATCCAGATAGGAGCGTGTGGTGACAAAAATATCCTGGATTTCCATGGCGGGAAGAAAATTCAGCCTTTCGGCAGGGTGGGGGGACTGGCTGTCCGTTAAAGCCGTATGAAGGGTATCCGGCCCCCCGATCAGTCCGATATCCAGGCTGCCCTTTTCCAGGGCCTCGATGGTTTCATAGGAAGACTGGCAGGAAATGGAAATCTGAATGTGCGGATTTTCCCGGACAAAGGGCTGCAGGATGGGAAGAAGGACATATTTGCACAAAGTGGCGGAAGCGCCCAGGGACAGGTGGCCGATTCCCAGTTTCTGCATGCGCGCCAGCTGTTCTTCCCCCTGTGCGATGGCCAAAAAGGCGCGTTCTACCTGGGCATACAGAAGTTCCCCGGCTTCCGTCAGTTTTACCCCCCTGGAAGAGCGCAGAAACAGGGTGGCGCCAAGATTTTGTTCCAGGCGGGCGATGGCCTTGCTGATGGCGGGCTGGCTGATGAACAGTTCCCGGGCCGCGCCGGAGATGTTTTTGCATTTTGCCACGGTGTAGAAAATGTGATAAAGATTGAAATTCTGTTCCATAAGTCCTCCTGTTTGTTACGCTGCCGTGTTGTTCCATAACTCCAAAATATCTTTCATAATTATAGTATAACATGCAATTATAGTAAATATAAAAGAAAGATATTTTCGCTTTTTGGAATCCTGTGATACACTAAGAAACAGAAAAACGCAGGAAATCTGCCCTTAGAAACAGGCTGCGATACAGCCGGAAGGAGAACGGAACATATGGGAATGACGATGACACAGAAGATTCTGGCCGCCCACGCGGGACTGGAATCGGTGGAAGCGGGCCAGTTGATTGAGGCACGGCTGGACCTGGTTTTGGGAAACGATATTACCAGCCCGGTAGCCATCAAAGAGATGGAAAAGATGAAGGTGGACGGGGTTTTTGACAAAGATAAAATCGCCCTTGTGCCGGATCATTTTGTGCCCAACAAGGATATCAAATCCGCAGAACACTGCAAATGCGTCCGGGAGTTTGCACGCCGTAACGAGATTACCAACTATTTTGAAGTGGGACAGATGGGGATCGAGCACGCCCTGCTGCCGGAGAAAGGACTGACAGTGGCAGGGGACGTGATCATCGGGGCGGATTCCCATACGTGTACCTACGGCGCTTTGGGTGCATTTTCCACCGGTGTGGGAAGCACGGACATGGCGGCAGGCATGGCAACCGGGAAAGCATGGTTTAAGGTACCCGGGGCCATTCGCTTTCACCTTACCGGAAAGCCCTCCAAATGGGTCAGCGGCAAGGATGTGATCCTGCACATTATCGGGATGATCGGCGTGGACGGGGCCCTTTATAAATCCATGGAATTTGTGGGGGACGGGATTGCCGGCCTGAGCATGGACGACCGGTTCACCATTGCCAATATGGCCATCGAGGCAGGAGGCAAGAACGGGATTTTCCCGGTGGACGACAAGGCGCAGGCTTATCTGAAAGAACATACCGACAGGCCCTGGACGATTTACGAAGCGGATCCGGATGCGGTTTACGATGCGGAATATACCATTGATTTAAGTCAGTTAAAGCCTACGGTGGCATTCCCCCATCTGCCGGAGAACACAAAGACCATAGATGAGATCGAGCAGGATGTGGCCATCGACCAGGTGGTAATCGGTTCCTGCACCAACGGCCGGCTGGACGATCTGCGCATTGCGGCAGAGGTACTGTGCGGCCGGCATATTGCGGAAGGGATGCGCTGCATTGTTATCCCCGCCACCCAGAAAATTTATCTGCAGGCCATGGAGGAAGGTCTGTTAAAGACCTTTATCGAGGCGGGCTGCGTGGTCAGCACCCCCACCTGCGGTCCCTGCCTGGGCGGCTATATGGGCGTTCTGGCGGAAGGGGAGCGCTGCGTGTCCACCACCAACAGAAACTTTGTGGGCCGGATGGGACATGTGAAATCGGAGATTTACCTGGCAAGCCCCGCAGTGGCGGCAGCCAGCGCAGTGGCGGGGAAAATTGCAAGTCCCGACCAGCTGGACTGAAAGGAGAAGAGGCATGAAGAAAGCAGCAGGAACAGTTTTCAAATATGGGGACAATGTGGATACGGACGTCATTATTCCCGCGCGGTATCTGAACTCTTCGGATCCGGCGGAGCTGGCGGCCCACTGTATGGAAGATATTGATAAGGAATTTGTAGGGAAAGTAAAAGAAGGGGATCTGATCGTGGCGGAGAAGAATTTCGGCTGCGGTTCTTCCAGGGAGCATGCCCCTGCGGCCATTAAGGCAGCGGGCGTCAGCTGCGTTATCGCCGAAACCTTCGCCCGGATTTTTTATCGCAACGCCATCAACATCGGCCTTCCCATTATCGAATGCCCGGAAGCTGCCAGAGGCATCCAGGCAGGGGACGAGGTGGAAGTGGATTTCGACACGGGCATGATTTATGACAAAACCCAGGGAACCCGGTATAAAGGGCAGGCATTTCCTCCCTTTATGCAAAAGATTATCGACGCGGGGGGACTGGTGAATTACATTAACGCACAGTAAACGGACAGCCGGCCGCAGCGTTTCAAACGCTGCGGCCGGCTGTCCGTTAAAGCACGACAAGGATGCAGGTGCAGTTTTCGTCGCTTTTGACGCTGATGCGGCCGCGATGGGCCGAAACAATGGAAGCGGCGATGGAAAGCCCCAGTCCGTATCCGCCTGGCTGTCCGCTGTCGTGGGATTTCCCGTTTCCCGCGGACGGACGGCTGCGGGAGGTATCGCTTCGATAGAAGCGTTCAAAGATATGTTTCTGCTCTTCGGATGAGATCCCTTTCCCCGTATTGGTCACGGCAAGGATTCTTTTTTCGCCCTTCTGGCTTAGGGAGATGGAGACGGTGCCCTTTTCATCCGCATATTTGAAGGCATTGTCCAAAAGGATGGTAACCAGCCGCCGGATGGAGGATTCTTCCCCGTGGAAAAAATCCCTTCCGGAATATCGATCCGATAGGTTTTCTTGCTTTCATAGGCAAGACTTTCAAAAGAGAGGGCGCAGGAAGCTGCGGCACGGCTTAAATCGAAGGAGCACATGGGAATGCTTTTTTGCGCTGCGTCCATCCGGGCCAGATCCAGAAGATCGCGAATCAGCGAATTCATCCGCGCCACCTGTTCCAAAATATGCGCAAGCCATCTGTTTTCCCCAAGGGAAGAAGACAGTACCTCCGCGTTGGCGGAAAGAATGGTCAGCGGGGTTTTCAGCTCGTGGGAAGCGTCGGCAATGAACTGCTTTTGCTTTTCGAACGCAGTCTCCACGGGGCGGATCATCCAGCGGGACAAAAACAGGACCGCCAGAAAAAGGAGGACAATCCCGGCAAGCCCTGCGGCCAGACAGAGCAGGAAAAGACTGAAAATCATGGAATATTCCACGGAATAGTCCAGAAAGAAAAACTGCCGTCCTTCGGCAGTCTGCCTGCCCAGATACAGATAATGGCCGTTTATAACGCCCCGCACGTCGTCTGAATCTCGGCTCTGCAAAAGGGCCCGTTCCCCGATCTGCAGGATATCTTCTTCGGAAAAATCGGAATCCCGGTTGTAGTTGACCGTGACGACATTGCCCTGCGCATCGTATTCAATGGAAAATACACGCAGCGCGTCCTGGTAGTTGGCGGGCGGGGGCGGGGCGGGAACGGCATTTTCCGGAGGGGCGTTTGGCGCTTCTATTTCATCCGTAAAGCGGCGCAGCATTTCATACCCCCTGTTGCGGCTGGAAACGGTCATAAAAACGTTGATCACCAGGAGGATCAGAAGGAAAAGGGCGCCGATGCAGAGCATGGTGACGGCAATGAATTTGTAGCGCAGTTTCCGGATCATGGCGTCGCCTCCAGCTGATAACCGGCAAGCCGGATGGTGCGGATGGCGGCGCAGGAACCCAGGGCGTGCAGCTTTTGTCTCAGAAAAGAAATATAAACTTCCACATTATTATAGTCTGCGGCGGCGTCCAGTCCCCAGACCCGGTTGAGAAGGAGCTCTTTTGGAAGGACCTGTCCGGGATTGCGCATAAACAGCTCCATCAGCTGAAATTCCTTCTTCCCCAGGCGGATGGAGTTTTTCCCGCAGGACAGTTCCATGCCCCCCTGATTGAGGACAAGGTCCTTAAACTGCAGGACATTTTCCGTGTATCGCGGACTCCGGCGTCCAAGGGCCCGGATCCTGGCCAGCAGTTCTGCGGTGGAAAAGGGCTTGGGCAGGTAGTCGTCGCTGCCTGCGTCCAGACCGGTTACGATGTCTGACAGTTCGGATTTGGCGGTGAGCAAAATCACGGGAGTATGGATTTTTTCCGCCCGCATTTTTTTCAGGACGGAAAGCCCGTCCATCCCGGGCAGCATAATATCCAAAAGGACCAGGTCGTAGATGCCGGTGCGGATATAGTCCAGCCCGTCAACGCCGTTGGACACACAGTCCGTCAGATACCCGTTCTGATTTAAAATTTCCGACAGCGCCGTTTCGTCTTCCACAAGGAGCAGCCGCATATCGTTTGGTTTCCTTTCCGGGGAAATCGTTTTCAACAATCCCCTTCTTAAGAATATAACACAAAGCTTAAATGAAAGTTGAAATTTTTTCTTTTTGCGGATGGAAAACTGCTTGAATTTTTTGCGGTATGGAATTACAATATAACCGTCATATGTCGGAAACAGTTCGTTTTGAAAGGAAGAAAACCATGCCAAGACCCAGCAGGTGCAGGAGGATTTGCACAGAACCGGACTACGTCCGTTTTGAACCATCCGGAGCGAAGAATACAGAGCCTGTTTTCCTTACGGTGGATGAATATGAGGCCGTCCGGCTCATCGACTTTGAGAAGCGAACCCACGAACAGTGCGCGGCGCAGATGGGCGTTTCCCGTACCACGGTGACGGAGATGTACGAACGGGCCAGGGAGAAGATCGCGGACTGTCTGGTAAATGGCAGGACGCTGCAGATTGGCGGCGGCAACTACATGGTCTGCGACGGGTCCGCCAAAACGGGCTGCGCAGAAAGATGCGACAGGGCAAAAAGGCTGTCCATAAGGCAGGCTACAGGCAGTGCGGCAGGAAAGGAAGAAGAGAAAATGAAGATTGCAGTTACTTATGAAAACGGAAATGTATTCCCGCATTTCGGGCATACGGAACAGTTTAAGGTCTATGAGGTGGAAAACGGGGAGGTAACCGGCGCGCAGGTAATGGATACCAACGGGAGCGGACACGGCGCGCTGGCAGGGATGCTTGCCGGACTGGGCGTGGATACGCTGATCTGCGGCGGCATCGGCGCAGGGGCGCAGATGGCTTTGGCACAGGCGGGCATCCGTCTTTACGGCGGGGTATCCGGCAGTGCGGATGAGGCGGTAAAAGCCCTGCTGGCAGGGACCCTTTCCTATAATCCGGACGTTTGCTGCGACCATCACGGCCACGGGGAGGGCCATTCCTGTACAGGACACCACGGGGAGGGCCATTCCTGCAGGGAAGATAAGCACGGCTGCGCGGGAAACGGCAGCTGTCGCTGAGAAAAGCAGCGGGGAAGGACGTTTTTTCAGCGTCCCATTTCAGCCACAGATTCAGACTCTGGCTGGAACGGGGCGCTTTTTTTATTTCACAAAATTCTCACAAAAACAGCCTGTCCCTTCAAGGTTTATTTAAGAAAGAGCCGTTACAATAGCGATGTTGGCAAATTGGAAAAAGGCACAGGAGGTATTTCGTGAAAGGAATAAAAAAGAAAAAAATTTGGATCGCCGGCACAGCGGTCGTTTTTGTATGCATCGCCGGCGTGACGGGAATTTATCTGTATTGGAACCGCGAGAGCGAGCCTTCCATGCCCCAGCTGCCGGAGGGGATGCAACTGTCGGAAAATGTCATTACGGCTTCCGGGCTGACCTCGGCAGGGATGGAAGAGGAAAGCTGGGAACTTGGTTTTCTGGAAGACGGCCTTTACGTGGAAGAAACCTATCTGAATCTGGGCGATGAAGTGGAAGCGGGCACGCCGGTTTTCAAAGTATCGGAAGACAGTTTGGAATCGGCCAGGAGGGAACTGGAAAAGGCGGTAACCGAAACTTCCTTAAACCGCCGGGAAGGGGAAATTACTTACCAGACCGGCGTCATCGACGCCCAAAAGGAACGGGATCTTGCCGCCGCAGAAGCGGCGTATGCGCAGGCTGTCTATGACAATGCACAAAAAGAGGCACAGGATTCCCTGGACGACATTCAAAAGCAGGTAGATGAAGCCGCAAAAAAGGTGGAAGAATACACGGCCTCTATCGAAGAAGATTATTACTATACTTATTATAAAGTAGGAGAGCTGGAAGCGACCTGGAAGGAAAACGCGGCGCTGCTGATGGAACTTTATGAAACCTGGGATGTGGACAGTCTGGAAGGTGTTTTCGGAGGATCCGGAGGGAAAAACGGGGTCGGCTATGTGACCAACCAGGTGACCCAGTCTTTAGGAACTTCCGCCGGCAATGCCTCTCCAGGCGGGGAGGAAAGCTCCCCTGATGCAGCGCCGGCTGCCGGAGAACTTCCGGAAGGGTCCGGGGAATACTTTCAGCTGGCTGACGGCCATGAACGCAAAGGTGGATGCCCAGACCCTGATCGAAAATCTGGAATCGGAAATAGAAGGGCTGCAGGATTCCATCGAAGAGCAGAATGCCGAAATGGAAGATTTAAACGCCCAGCTGACACAGGCCCAGAAGGAGCTGGAAACCGGGACCATTGAAGCGGAAAGCCTCAGACAGACCAGGAAGATCAATCTGGAAAGCGCGGAGGAAATCTACAGCGTAAAGACCCAGCTGGCGCAGGCGGATACGCAAAACGCCCTGGAGGACTATGAAGAGGCGCAGGAACGGATGTCAAAGCTGGATACCTACTTGGCAAACGGACAGATCTGCGCTTTAGACAGCGGTGTGATTACTGACGTGACCATCGGCGCAGGGGACGGCCTGGAAGAAGGAAGCGAGCTGATTTCCATTAACGATTATGAAGATGTAACCATTACGGTAACCCTGGAAGAGACGGAAATGGAGCTGGCCTTTTTGGGGGCGAAAGCCGAAATTAGTTTTTCCGCCTTCCCGGATGAAATTTTCCAGGGAGAAGTTACAAAAATCGGAGACGCCCAGATCGACAGCAACACCAACCGGACGACTTATGAAGTGGTAGTGACCGTTTTGGAAAACGGTTCCCGCCTGTATGAAGGAATGAGTGCGGAAGTGACCTTTATACGCACGCAGGAAGAGGTGACGGAATGAGACTGACGGAAATTCTGAAGCTGGTACGGCTGAACCTGTCCCAGAATAAATCGAAAGTGATCCTGACTTCCACCGGAATCCTGGTCGGCGCGGCCACCATTATGCTGGTGATTGCCATCGGTACCGGAGGAAAGGAAGAAGTGGCGGAGCAGTTTCAGAACTTAAATGCGGGAGCCATCGATATTTCCTATGAATATGAAGGAAACAGCGGTTTTGGCGGCGGAATGTCCGGAGGCGGAATGCCCGGAGGCGGGGGCGGAATGCCCTCCGGCGGCGCGGCGCCGTCCATGCCTTCCGGGGGCGGAATGCCGTCCATGCCCTCCGGCGGTGCAATGCCGTCCATGCCCTCCGGGGACTTCGGCGGTTTTGGGGGATTTCCCGGGATGGACGGCTTTGGGCAGCAGAATACGGAGCAGATTATTTTGTCTACCGACGAAACCGGTGCGCTGGAAGAAGGAGTCGAAGGACTTTCGGCCGTTACCATTTCCTATACGTCCCGGGCGGACGCCCAGGGCGGGGAACTGGAAGAAGCCCAGTCCTATACCGTGGCGGGGGTGAAGGAAAACTATGCCAAAATCAGCAACCTCACCATGGAAATCGGGGAATTTTTCACGGAAGAAAACGACGAGTACAAGGAACGAACCTGCGTACTGGGCTACGATGTGGCCCAGGAGATGTTTGGCAGCGCGCTGGCTGCTTACGACGAGTCCGTTTACATTGACAACCGTCCTTATGTGGTAAACGGAGTGCTGTCCCAGATGGGGACCGTGGCTTCCGGCATCAGCCCGGATGAAGCGATTTTTATCCCCTATGAAACGGGAATCAAATACATTACCGGGAAAGACGTCAGTCCCACCATCACCCTGGTGGCGGAAAAAGTGGACGAAGTGGAAAGTGTAATGGAACAGGCAAAGGATGTGCTGGCGCAGCTTTGGCCCAACGCTGTCTTCACCATGTCCGATGCGGGAAGCAAGATGGAAGCAGCTTCCGCGTCCAATGAAACCCTGACTTTGCTGCTGGCGGCCATGGCGATCATCGTCTTTATTGTGGGCGGGATCGGGATCATGAACGTGCTGTTTGTTTCCGTCCGGGAGAGGACCAACGAAATCGGTATTTTAAAGGCCATCGGCTGCAGCAAAAAGGATATCCTGCTGGAGTTTTTGATGGAAGCCGCCTGCATCAGCTTTATCGGCTCCGTGCTGGGCGTACTGCTTGCGCTTGGGATTACCCCCGTGATCGAACAGCTTTCGGTACGGGTGGAACTTTCCGTCTGGGGAGGGGTGCTTTCTTTGCTGTTTGGCTCTCTGACCGGGACGATTTTCGGCTTTTATCCCGCATGGAAAGCTTCCAGACTGATCCCTGTGGAAGCCCTGAATCAGGAATAATCCGGCAACGGACGAAAAGGAGACGGAAAATGAGCGCAGAATCCGAAAAAAAAGAAATCGTAACGACGGAAATCATAAAGATGGAGAACATCAATAAAGGATATCGGCTGGGGGAAGAAATGGTGCCGGTATTGAGGGATGTTTGTTTTTCGGTGGAAAAAGGGGAATTTGTGGCGATTTTGGGTCCTTCCGGATCCGGGAAGACCACGCTGATGAACATTATCGGCTGTATGGATGTGGCAGACAGCGGGAGCTATTTTTTGAATGGGGAAGCGATCCATGAAATGCCACAAGACAGGCTAAACGAAATCCGAAACCGGGAAATCGGCTTTATTTTCCAAAATTATCAGCTGATTCCCACTTATAATATCCTTCAGAATATCATCATGCCCCTGGTGGTGCGGGGAATGACCAGCAGGGAGGCGGAAGAAATCTGTATGCCCTTCATTGAGCTTCTGGGAATTTCCCACCGGCTAAACCATAAGCCAAACGAACTTTCCGGCGGTCAGAAGCAGCGTGTTTCCATCGCCCGGGCACTGGCGGGCCAGCCGGCCATCCTGCTGGCCGACGAGCCCACGGGGGCGCTGGATTCCTCCAGCGGCAAGGATGTGCTGAATCTGTTTGAAAAAATCAACGCAATGGGCAATACCATCGTAATGATCACCCATGACTTAAATGTGGCGCAGCGCGCCAAACGCATCGTACATATGATAGACGGCCGTCTCAGTAGCGGTTAAAGCAGGCGAAAATTTCCTGCCTGCGGGGAAGGGCCAGCCCGGTGGGCACATAGGCAGAATCGCAGAGGGCAGAAAGCCCTTTTTGGGCAACCAGGTTTTCCAATGCGTCCACCAAAGCGGTGAGGGTCATATTCCGGTCCCCAAAGTGTTCCTTCGCATAGCGCAGGAAATAGGAGAGGGCCGCAGTCTGTTCGGAATCTACCAGCTGTTCCACATACCTTAGGTCCACGGTTTCCCTGTCGATGGAGAAAGATGTTTTTCCCAGGGTCTTAAGCTTTGCATGTTCCTGGCGGGAAGAGTCCTTCCTGCCATAGCGGCTATCGTGTCCGCGGTCCTTCCCGCTGCCCTGCGGATCGCAGGCGTTTTTTTGAAAAGATTGATTGACCGATGCAGTCAACGGGCTGATCCTTTGGAAAGAGGGGAGGGAGAACCCGTCCGCATGGAAGGTTTCCGTTCCGCGGCGTTTAAGCACATCCGCCACCCGGTCCGTGATGTCCAGCGCACGGTAGCTGTCCATCTGCAGCACCGTGTCCGCAATGTAGAAATAGGATCCGCAGCTTCCCACCACCAGTATGGTGGATACGCCCGCTTTGTCATACAGATCCCGTGCCCTGTCCAGAAACGGGGTAATGGGTTCTTTGTTTTTGCTGATGACCTGCTGCATGAGGGCGTCCCGTACCATGAAGTTGGTGGCGGAAGTATCCTCGTCAATGAGAAACAGCCGACAGGAAGCTTCCAGGCTTTCCACAATGGCCGCAGCCTGGGAAGTACTGCCGCTGGCGTCAAGGGTGGAAAAACGCCGGGTATCCGCCCCGTTTGGAAGGTCGTTGATAAACAGGGAAATGTCCACCCCCGTGATTTTGCGTCCGTCCTCCGCCCGCAGCTTGACAGCCGTATGGTCGGTAATCACGTATTCCCGGCCGTCCCCGGCGATGTGGTCATAGACGCCTCTTTCCAGCGCTTTCAGCAGGGTGGATTTCCCGTGATACCCGCCGCCGGCAATCAGGGTGATCCCCTTTTTGACCCCCATGCCCCGCAGCGCTCCGTGATGGGGCAGCATCAGGGTGACGGCAAGGCTGTCCGGGGAAGTAAAAGGGATGGCCTTTTGCATGGGCCGGTCGGAAACGCCGCTTTCCCTGGGGAGGATGGAACCGTCTGCCACAAAAGCGGCCAGTCCCAGCGCTTCCAGCTGTCCGCGGATATAGTGCTGGTCTTCGCTCAGAAAAACCGCCTGCTCCACCTGGGAAGCGGGGAGGGAACGGTAAAAAAGGGAGGACAGGACGCAGCGCGGAAGATAGTCAAAAAGGATTTTTTTCAGTTCGCCTGCCAGCACCGTGCGGCCTGCGGCAGGGAATCCCACTTCAAAGCGGACCACCAGGTCGGAAGGGGTAAACTCGCAGGCCGTGCGGGACAGTACTTCCTGCCCCGGCCGGCTGACTCCGATAAGGCCGCTTTTGCCGGAACCTCCCGCCTGGAAGGTAAAACGGCTCACGGCGCGGCCAAAGCCGCGCAGGATATAGTCTGCCAGCGCAGTGCGCTTGTGGGGCGCATCCAGGAAGGCTTCCGGGAATCCCGCCCGCCTGCGGCCGATATGGACGCTTAAGCGGGACGGGGAAGCAAAAGGATCCCCCTGCACATGGTCGATGGAGAGGATATAGTCTTTGAAATCATAGGCGCCCGCCAGGGATTTGTAGGCCGGGTAGCCCTTGTGGTCGATGGAGCGCAAAAGCTGCTCCAGTTCGCTTGCCTGTTTCATTCCGGATCAGATTCCTTTCAGTTCTCCTTTACGTTCCCGTAATACAGGATGCCGATGGCGCCGGGGCCGGCGTGGGTGCCGATGCTGGGGCTGATGTCGTTGATGATGATGTTGGTAAAACCGGTTTCGCTGCGCACATAATCAGCCACCAGCTGCGCGTCTTGCAGGCAGTTGCCGTGCACGATGCCTACCGGGATGGAATAATCGGGAGTTTCGGGAAGGGTTTCCTTCATCCGGTCCACCAGTTTGCGGAGGCTCTTTTTCCGCCCCCTTACCGTGCCGGCAGAGGTCAGCTTCCCTTCTGCGTTTACATACAGGAAGGGCTTTAAATTCAGGGCGGATCCCACCACCGCGGTGGTCTTGGAAACCCGGCCGCCCCGCTGTAAGTGGAACAGGTCGTCCACGGTGAACTGGACGTTCATATGGGTTTTGAATTCTTCCAGATAAGCCGCCGTTTCTTCCAGCGTATGGCCGGCGCTGCGGTACAGGTCGCCCTGCATGACCATAATGGCTTCGCTTAGGGAAACGTTGAGGGAATCGATGACAATAATGCGGCTGTCCGGATAGTCCTCCATCAGGTCCCGGGCAGTGACGCAGACGTTGTTATAGCTGCCGGAAAGGGCGGAGGAAAAGGCCACATGGAGGATGTCGTATCCTTGCTGTAAAAGGGCCTCGAACCTGTCGCGGATCACCGCAGGGTTGTTGGCCTGGCTGCCGGGCAGCTCCCCGTTTTTCATCCGCTGGTAAAACTCGGCGGGCTCCATGTTGAGCTCGTCCCCGTATACCGTATCCCCGAAGGAATAATACTGGGGAATAATGGTGGTGGAATGTGCCTGGATGTAAGAAGCAGGCAGATCCGAATTGGAATCCGTGGTAATTACAAAAGGTCTCATGGTGTTTTTTCCCTTCTTTGAAATTCGTTGTTTTACGTCAAAAATACATTGTTATCCATTATAAAGACCCCAAAAAAGATTGTCAATAAGAGCGCTTTGGCGGATAATGTATGGAAAGGGAGAGTGGGATGTGCTATAATGCAATTCGATATCAAACACATAAAAGGAGCAGGGGATGAAATTTCAGGAAGAGCTGATTTCCAAACTTATGACATATTTTACCGTGATTTTGCTGCTGGGAATCCTGATTTTTGAGGCCTGGTCGCTGCAGAGGGAACGCGGTTTCCGCAAGGAAGCGGAGGATACGGCCACCACGGCGCTTGACAATGTGGACAACCTGTCGAGTTTAAACGACAGGCTGGAACAGGAAAACGAAAGCCTTGCCGCGCGTCTGAAAGAGTGGGAACCCTATCTTTCCCTGGCGGAGAGCGCGGAGATGGTAGCCTTAAAGAGGGAACTGTTTACCCATCCCGTCTTAATCCCGCAGCAGGCGGCGCAGGCCCTTGCCAGGGAAATTGAAGAAGAAAAGGCAGGGTATGGCGGCGGGGACGCCCCGGCCGGGGAGGAAGGGACAGACGGGGAAGGGACCGGTCTGGAATTTGAATTTCACAAAGACGACGGGGAACCCGTCTTTTTCCCTCTGAGCACCCAGGTGGTGGAGGCGGATAACTGCCTGATTTACACGGTGGCTTACGAAAAGACCAGCGGCCGCAGGCTGGGGCTTTTGTATGAGGTAAACCTGGAGCAGATCCGCAGGGAAGCTTTGGAGCAGGAAACAGAAGAAGCGGCGGAAGAAACGGATGCCCGGGCCCAAGACGGCGGGGAAGGGCTTGGGGAGGAAGAAGCGGCGGAAGAAATCCCGGCCGGATGGGCCTGCGTGGCATACAATACGGGCAGCGGCTGGAACGGCGTAGAAGAGGACGGGGAGTAAAAGACCATGAGAACCGAAGAAGCGTTAAAATCCTGCTGCGACAGGGCAAGGCAGGAACGGGATTATACAGCCTATCTGCAGGCCGAAAGCGGGCTGGCAGACCTTTATCTGAAAGCCGGACGGTTTGAAGAGGCGTTTCTTGCCGCGGAAGATGTGCTGATGCTGATGGAAGAGCTGAATCTGGAAGAAACGGAAAGTTTTGGGGCGGCCTTGGTGCAGGCCGCCGTCGCCTGCCGGGAATCCGGACGCAGCCGGGAAGCGCTGAAAAACTTTACCCGGGCGCTGCGGTTATTTGAGTCCCTCTGTAAGCCGCAGGACGGGCGGTTCGCTTTTTTGCAGCATCAGATCGGCCAGCTGCTTGAGCAGCTGGGAGAAGGGGACAAGGCGGCCGCTTTTTGGGAAAACGCCCTGAAATTACTGGGAAAGCGTCCGGACGAACAGGCACAGGCCGCGCAGATAAAGACAGACCTGGCCCTGCTGGCCCTGAAAGAACAGCAGCCCCAAAAGGCGCAGGAACTTTTCCGGGAGGCGGCGGCCGGATTTGAAAGCTGCAGCCGTCAGGAGGACGTCCGCTACAGCGCCGCCCTGGCAGGGCTGGGGGAGGCGCTGTTTTCCCAGGGACGGCTGGAAAAGGCGCTGGAAGCTTATGAACGGGCGCTGGCTGTCATTGAAGAGCAGTTTGGGAAAAATGAGAGCTACTCCATTCTGTGCCGAAACTGCGCGGCCATCTGCCGGCGCTTAGGAGAGGACGGCCGTGCCGGACGCTTTGAAAAAGCGGCGCTCGGCGGACTGGGAGAAAAAGATTGAAACATATGTTCGGATGTGCTAAAATAAATCCCGGAAAGCTGCAAAAGGCCGACGGGATCCTGATTGCGGCCGTTTTGGCGGGCGCACTGTTTGTCGGGCTGGTTTCCCATGCGCTGCGCCTGCAGGATCCGCCCATGACCGCAGTGATCGAGCAGGACGGGCGGGAGCTGATGCGCCTGCCTTTGAAGACAGGGCAGCAGGTCAGGATTGAAAGCAGGGACGGCGGGTACAATGTGGTTGAGATCGGTACGGACGGCGTAAGGATCACACAGGCCGACTGCCCGGACCTGACCTGCGTGCATCAGGGCATGATCTTTCATACCGGCGAGACCATCGTCTGTCTGCCCCACCGGCTGACGGTCCGGCTGGAGGGGGGGACGGACAACGGTCCGGACGCCGTGACAGGGTAGGGACAGGATATTATGAAACGAAAAACGGCTGTTTTGGGGATGCTGGCCGCTGCGGCCCTCCTGCTGTCTTATGTGGAATCGATTTTGCCTCTGACGCCGGGGATTGCGGGCATCAAGCTGGGGCTTCCCAATTTGCTTGTGGTCCTCTGCCTTTATCTGTATGGATGGAAGGAAGCGCTTGGGATGAATCTTGTCCGGGTGCTGCTTTCTTCTTTTTTGTTCGGAAATTTATACGGGCTGCTTTACAGTCTCTGCGGCGCCCTGCTTTCTTTTGCTGCCATGGGGCTTTCCAAACGTTTTGGACGTTTTTCCATGGTAGGGGTGAGCGTCTGGGGCGGGGTAGCGCACAATGTGGGACAGCTGCTGGCGGCCATTTTTGTGGTACAGACGCCCCAGGTGGCCTATTATCTGCCGTGGCTTGCGGCCGCCGGCTGCCTAGCCGGTATTTTCAACGGCGTCTGCGCCCGGTCCGTGCTGATTCATCTGCCGTCCGGCCGGGGGACAGGGCGGGAATTTTAAAAACGGGACAAAAACTCTTTGCATGGAGGGAAAAGATGTTTGCTTATCTGATCGGTACCGTGGCGGAGGTTACGCAGGAAAACCTGGTCCTGGAAGTCAACCGCATCGGCTATGATATCAGGATTCCGGCCAGCGCGGCCTCCCTTTTGCCGCCTGTCGGGGAAGAAGTGAAAATATATACTTATACCAGCGTACGGGAGGACGGTATTTCGCTGTTTGGGTTTCTGACAAAGGATGATCTGGAAATGTATAGGCAGCTGGTTAACGTCAGCGGGATCGGCCCCAAAGCAGGCCTTTCCGTCCTTTCCGCCCTGTCCGCGGACGAACTGCGCCTGGCCGTGATCTCCCAGGATGAAAAAGCCATTGCAAAGGCGCCCGGCATCGGGAAAAAGACAGCCCAGCGCATTATCCTGGAGTTAAAAGACAGGATTTCCCTGGAAGACGCCTTTTTGCCTGCGCAGGAGCCGTCGGACAGGGCAGCTTCCGGCACGGCTCTCCTGGGACAGGCGCGTCAGGAAGCGGTAGAAGCCCTGACCGCTTTGGGATATTCCGCCTCCGAAGCGCTGCGCGCGGTAAAAGCCGTGGAGCAGGAGGATATGGATGTGGAGGACCTGCTGAAAGCGGCTTTGAAGAAAATGTATGGATGATGGGACGGAGAGGATGCTCGTATGCCGAGAATGATTGAGACCAGCCTGACGGAAGAAGATATCAAAATAGAGGGAAGCCTGCGGCCCAAGTACCTGAAGGATTATATCGGCCAGGAAAAGGTGAAGGCCGCCCTCAGGATTTATATTGAGGCGGCAAAGCAGCGGAAGGATGCCTTGGACCACGTGCTTTTCTACGGCCCGCCCGGTCTTGGAAAGACCTCGCTGGCCGGCATCATCGCCAACGAGATGGGCGTGAATATGAAGATTACCAGCGGGCCGGCCATTGAAAAACCGGGGGAGATGGCCGCGATTTTAAACAACCTCCAGGAGGGGGATCTCCTGTTTGTGGATGAAATCCACCGGCTCAACCGTCAGGTGGAAGAAGTCCTCTATCCCGCCATGGAGGATTTTGCCATTGATATTATGATCGGAAAAGGCGCGTCCGCCCGTTCCATCCGGCTGGAACTTCCCCGGTTTACCCTGGTTGGAGCCACTACCAGGGCCGGTCTTTTGACGGCGCCCCTCCGGGACCGTTTCGGAATGATCCATCATCTGGAATTTTATACGGTGGACGAGCTTTCCCTCATTATCCTGCATTCCGCACGGATCCTGGGAGTAAAGATCGAAGAAGAGGGAGCCAGGGAGCTGGCCAGAAGAAGCCGCGGGACGCCCCGGCTGGCTAACCGGATTTTAAAAAGGGTACGGGATTTTGCACAGGTGAAATATGACGGGGTGATTACCCTTAAGGTGGCGCAGACGGCCCTGGACCTGATGGATGTGGACCGCATGGGGCTGGACCGGGTGGACAGGAGCCTGCTTTTGACCATGATTGAGAAGTTCGGGGGCGGCCCCGTGGGCTTAGATACGCTGGCGGCCTCCGTAGGGGAGGACTCCGGTACCATCGAAGACGTCTACGAGCCCTACCTTCTGATGAACGGACTGATTGACCGCACGCCCAGGGGCCGGGTGGCGACCCAGCTGGCCTATCGTCATCTGGGCCTTTCCGGCGCTGCGCCGGCCGCGGATGAATGAGGCTGCCGGGCTTTTGCCTGCTTTGTCCGAAACGCTTGCAATTTGTCCTGACGCAGATTATAATAGATGTTGTATCAATTTTTGGATTGTACGGCAGATATTGTAGGATACGAGAGGTGCAGGGCCATGGCAGTGAAAACGGATACGGAAGTGATCATCGGCGGGAGAGTGCTGACGCTGAGCGGCTACGAGAGCGAAGAATACTTGCAGAAAGTGGCTTCTTATATCAACAATAAGCTGACCGAGTACAACCGGGTGGACAGTTTCCGCAGGCAGCCTGCGGAGATGCAGCATATCCTTCTTGAGCTTAACATTGCGGACGATTATTTCAAGGCTAAAAAACAGATCGACGGGATGCAGGAAGATGCGCAGTCCAGGGAAAAAGAACTCTACGACTTAAAGCACGAGCTGATCGCAGCGCAGATCAAGCTGGAGAATACGGAGAAGTCCCTTCGCAACGCCCAGAGGCAGCTGCAGGATAACTCCAAACAGATTGTCCGTCTGGAGACGGAGATACGCAACGCCAAACAACGCAAACAATGATGAGCTGTCGCACAAACTGTATCGTATTTTCTGATCCTTTTTGTGCGGCGCTTTTTTATAATTACAATACTGGGAAAACGGGAACGACGGGATGGAAACGAAAAAACAGGGAAAAAGGGCGGAGCTTTTGGCGCCTGCCGGCAACATGGAATGTTTGAAGGCCGCACTGGCTGCAGGGGCGGATGCGGTTTATCTGGGGGGAAGGCAGTTCGGCGCCCGTGCCTTTGCGGGAAATTTTGGCGACCAAGAGCTTCTGGATGCGCTGAAGCTGGCCCACTTCTGGAAGAAAAAAATATATCTGACCGTCAATACGCTGACCAAGGACAGGGAGCTGGAAGAACTGGTTGGCTGGCTGGCCCCGTTTTATGAAGCGGGGCTGGACGGGGTGATCGTACAGGACTTGGGCGTGCTGTGGAGCTGCCGGGAAGCGTTCCCAAAGCTGGAGCTGCATGCCAGTACGCAGATGACCGTAACGGAACCGGGAGCAGCCCTCTTTTTAAAATCCTTCGGGGTCAGCCGGATCGTGCCGGCCAGGGAGTTAAGCCTTCCCGAACTGGCCGATCTGAAAGAAAAGACCGGGATGGAGCTGGAAACCTTTATCCATGGAGCGCTTTGCTACTGTTATTCCGGCCAGTGCCTGTTCTCCGGCTTCCTGGGGGGACGCAGCGGGAACCGGGGCAGATGCGCCCAGCCATGCAGGCTGCCTTACCGGATTCAAAAAAACGGCAAGGTTTTGGAAAACGAACAGGGAATTTCCCCTTATCCATTAAGCTTAAAGGATCTGTGCACCCTGCCCCTTTTGCCACAAATTTTGGAAGCAGGGATCGATTCCCTCAAAATCGAGGGAAGGATGAAAAGTCCGGAGTATGTGGCCGGAGTGACGGCGGTTTACCGGAAATATATGGATCTGTACGAAAAGGATCCTGACGGATACCGGGTGGATCCAAAAGACCGAAAGCTCCTGGAACAGCTGTATCTGCGTTCGGAGCAAAGCAGCGGCTATTACGAACGGCACAACGGCAGGGAAATGGTGACGCCCAAACGTCCGGGGTATGTGGGCTGCCCGGAAAGCCTGACAGAGGAAATCCGCCGGAAATATATCGACCGACCGTTGACCATGCCGGTCGATTTAAAAGCCGTCCTGAGGAAAGGACAGCCCTTTTTGCTGGAAGCGGTCTGCAGGGGGGGTCGAAAGACGGCGGAGGGAATGGTGGTCCAGCCGGCCAAAAGCAGGCCGCTGGATAAGGATACCCTGTCCAGACAGCTGACCAAAACAGGCGGTTCCGTTTTTTATGTCCAAAACCTGTCCGTTGAACTGCAAGAGGATGTTTTTCTTCCTGTTTCCGCCCTGAATGACCTTCGGCGGCAGGTGCTGGAGTCGCTTTACGAAGAGATGGCGGATGCAGGACAAAGACCGAAAGCATGGCAGGATTTTGATACGGAAGGACAAAATACGGGTTTGGAGGACGGCGAAAAAGGGGTCTTTTTTGCCCTGACGTCCACCCCCGGTCAGGCGCTGGCTGTTTTGGAGTCCTTAAAAATCCGGCGTTTATATCTTCCGGCAGACGCGGTTTTTTCGGAAAACTGGAAGCCTGTCTGGGGCAGCGTTTCGGAAAGAAAAAGCGCGGATCCCGGGTTTTCCCTCTTTTTGACGCTTCCGGTCATCCTGCGTTCCTATTCGGAAGGATATCTGGAAGAACTGGAAAAATGGCTCAGGCAAGATCCCAAGGGCGTGGGAACGGACGGGATTATGGCCTGCAGCCTGTCGGGTCTGACATGGCTGCGCAGGATCGGCTGGAAAGGGAAAATTGCCCTGCAGCATACGGCCTATGTGTTTAACCAAAAGACGCACGACTTTTACAGGAAGTATTTTGGGGCGGACAGCTATACGGCTTCCCTTGAGTTAAACCGCAGGGAACTGGAAGCGCTTCCTGTCAAAGACAGGGAAATGGTGGTTTACGGCCGCGCGCCCATGATGATCAGCGCAGGCTGCGTCAAAAAGACGGCGGGTCTTTGCAGCCTTTTGCGGACGCAGGAAAATCTTTTTTTGTCCGCAAAAGCGGTGGGCCCTTCCAAGGAAGAGGAAGTCTTTTGCCTCCAGGACCGTTACCAGGCCTGTTTCCCGGTCCGGATTGACTGCAGGCACTGCATGAACACCATTTACAATTCGGTGCCCCTGTCTTTGCACCAGTACATAGAGGAGATAAAAGCCTGCGGCGTCAGGGCGCTGCGGCTGGACTTTACGGTGGAAGACGGCAGGGAAACAAAAAAGATTTTGGAGCTTTTTTCGGGCGGACTTTTGGCCCCGCAAGACTATGCCTATACCACCGGTCATTATAAAAAAGGAGTACAGTAAAAGTGGTCTATTGGATCGTGACCTATTCCAAATACGGGATCGTCCTGTTTTTGATGCTGTTTTTAGCCTGTGGTTTTTATTCCCTCCGCTATGAGGATGTGCGCCTGCAGGCCAGAACCGCTGCCTGTCAGGGCGTTTTCCTCTTTCTGACCCAGTTTCTGGCTTATCTGACCATCGTCCTGAAAATGCAGGAGCTAAAATACCTGCTTTTTTATGCGGTGCTTCAGCTTTTGACGCTGGCCCTCCCCCTGATGGCGTCGATCCTTTATGAAGGGGTCAGCAGGATTTTGTATAATCATATGTGCATGCTTTTAAGCGCCGGCCTGATCCTTTTGACCCGGCTGGACCTGGGCAAGGCGGGCCGCCAGCTTTTTATCGCTTCCGCGGCTTTTGTGCTGGGGCTTTTTGTCCCCTGGGGGATGAAGAAGGTGAAAAATCCGGAAAAGCTGGGATGGGCTTTTGCAGGGGCAGGGATTGCAGCGCTGGGCGCCGTGCTGGTATTGGGCCAGGTCACGCATGGTTCACGGCTTTCCTGGACCGTAGGAGGCATTACTTTCCAGCCTTCGGAATTTGTAAAAATTCTTTATATCTGTTTCCTGGCGGCTGTTTTCTGTAAGGAAATCCGCATGGGGAAAGTGATTTGTTCCGCGCTTGCGGCGGGGCTGCACGTACTGATCCTTGTTTTGTCCAGGGACTTGGGGAGTGCGCTGATTTTTTTTGCCGTTTATGTGATGATGCTTACCGTGGCAACCCACAGGCTGTGGTATCCCCTGGTTGGGCTTGTTTTGGGGGCCGGCGCTTCCGTGGTGGCCTACCGCCTGTTTTCCCATGTGCGGGTGAGGGTACAGGCATGGAGGGATCCCTGGAGCGTCATTGACGACCAGGGATACCAGATCACCCAGTCTTTGTTTGCCATCAGCAGGGGCGGGCTGTTTGGCTTAGGGCTTGGTGAGGGAACGCCCCAGGATATTCCCTATGTGGAGACGGATTTTATTTTTGCCGCTTTGGCGGAGGAAATGGGACTGCTGTTTTGCATCGGCATAATTCTGACCGGGATGATCCTGTTTTGGAGGATCCTGCGTCTGTCTGCCGGAATGAAGGAAGGGTTTTACCGAAACGCGGCCGCAGGCATCGGCCTTCTTTATGCGTTCCAGATGTTTCTGACCGTGGGAGGGGGGACCCGTTTTATCCCCCTTACGGGGGTGACGCTGCCTTTGGTCAGTTACGGCGGAAGCAGCGTTATGACGACGATCCTGATGTTTTCCGTGATCCAGGGGCTGTACCAGCAGCGTTATGAAGAGGAGACCAGACTTGAAAAAGAAAGAAGAAGTAAAGCCCGCCAAAAGGCGGAAAAATAGGGAGCTTTATCTGTTCGGGGGCCTGTTTACCGCCCTGTTTGCAGCCCTGTTTGTCTATCTGTCCGTTTATGTGGCATCCAACCACGAAGAACTGTTCAACAACAGCTACAATTCCAGGCAGCGGGTTTTGGCGGCGCAGAACCGGAGGGGGAGCATCTATTCCGCAGACGGGGAGACGCTGGCCTGTACGGTGTCGGAAGACGGGACCGAGGTGCGTCAATATCCTTTCGGGTCCGTGTTTGCCCATGTGGTGGGATATACCGCCCAGGGGAAGTCCGGCCTGGAAGAACTGGAAAATTACGCCCTGTCCAATTCCGATATCCCGCAGAAGGAACGGTTTGAGAATGAGCAAAACGGACGGAAAAATCCTGGAAACGATGTTTACAGCACGTTGGACACAGGGGTACAGCAGGCGGCCTATGACGCTCTTGGCGCATACCGCGGCGCTATCGTGGCTACGGAAGTGGAAACCGGACGGATTGTGGCCATGGTCAGCAAACCGGATTTCGACCCAAACCAGATTTCTGCGGACTGGGAGAAGATCAGCCAGGACACGGAGAATGCGGTTTTGTTAAACCGTGTTACCCAGGGGCTCTATCCCCCCGGTTCTACGTTTAAAATTGTCACGGCCCTGGCCTATCTGCGCCAGTTTCCGGACACCTGGCAGGACTACAGCTACCAGTGCACCGGCGTTTTTCAAAGCGGGGAAAACAGGATTACCTGTTTCCACGGTTCCGTGCACGGCCAGGTAGACCTGCAGACGTCTTTTGCAAAGTCCTGCAACTGTTCTTTCGCAAACCTGGGCCTTATGCTGCCCAGGGAAGAATTCGGGGATACCATTGACAGCCTTTTGTTTCACGAAAAACTTCCCATTGAACTGCCTTATCGCCAGTCGGGGGCGGACATCGGCGCAGACAGCCCGGATGCGGACGTAATCCAGACTGCGATCGGCCAGGGGAAAACGCAGATGACGCCCATGCACTTAAACCTGATTACCATGGCAATCGCCAATGAAGGCGTTTTGATGAAGCCGTATCTGGTGGACCGGGTGGAAAACGCCTACGGGGAGGCCATGGATACAAACAGCCCGCAGGAATACGGACAGCTTTTGAGCCGGGAAGAAGCCGCTGTCCTGACGTCTTTGATGGAATCCGTGGTGACGGAAGGGACCGGGAGACAGCTTCAGGGCCGTTCCTATACGGCGGCCGGAAAAACGGGAAGCGCGGAGTTTTCCGACGACACGGATGAATCCCATGCGTGGTTTACGGGGTTTGCCCCCGCCCAGGATCCCAAGATTGCCGTAACGGTGGTGGTAGAGAGCATCGGATCCGGGGGAGATTATGCCGTGCCGCTGGCCCGGCGGGTTTTTGACGCATATTTTGAGGAAAACTAAGACTTTTTCCAAATCCCGGACGCCCCGGATGGAAACTGCTGTTTTTTAGAAAGAGGACTTGCCCTGCGTCCTGTTTTAGGATATACTTGTTTGCAGGTAAGATATCGCCGGACAGGAGGAATTGCAGTGATTGAAGCAACCAGCTGCGGCGGTGTAGTAATTTTCCGGGGAAAGATCCTCCTTCTTTATAAGAATTACCGCAATAAGTACGAGGGATGGGTTTTGCCCAAGGGAACCGTAGAAGCGGGCGAGGACTATAAGCAGACCGCGCTCCGAGAAGTTCTGGAAGAGACCGGCTCCAGGGCTTCCATCATCAAATATGTGGGACGCAGCGAGTATTCGTTCAACGTGCCGGAGGACACAGTGGAGAAAGAAGTCCACTGGTATTTAATGATGGCGGACAGTTATTACAGTAAGCCGCAAAGAGAAGAATATTTCGTAGATTCCGGATTTTACAAATACCATGAAGCCTATCATTTGCTGAAATTTGCCAATGAAAAGCAGATTCTGGAAAAGGCATACCATGAGTACCTTGAGCTAAAGAAGAGTAATCTCTGGGGCAATCGAAAATATTACTGAAAACAGGGGCCGTCGCAGGAAATGAAACGGAAAGCGGCGGCCCTCTGTCTATAACCGCAGATTTCCGGGTATATTTATTTTGAAGGAAGTTTAGTCAAACGAACAGGACAGCCCGAAATATGAAATTTTATGACAGCCTATACTTATCAGAATCCATCGAAAAACCGAACCGTGCCAAAAGACGGCTTTTTTTCGGCGTGGGGTGCAGCGGCCTTTATGTGATTTCCCTGGCACGCAATACGGACCAGCTGGACATTTTTTCCGCTGCCCTGTTAAAACAGAAATATTTTGATAAGAAGTCCCTCGTGATCGTGGGGATCGCTGCAGGCAGGCAGGAGGCTGTGGGCCTGGTGGAACAGATGCTTAGGGATGCCGGGGCCGCCGGAAGGGAAGGGGATATCAAGGGATATCTGCTGGAGGAGATGGCGCGCAAAAGGAGGAAAGGATGACCGCTGTTTTGGCGATTGCAAAGGGAATCGGCATCTTTTTGCTGGTTTTGCTGACGCTTTTGATACTGGTTCTGCTGGCAGCCCTCTTTGTGCCGGTGCGCTACCGGGCAGAAGGGGAGTACCGGGACGGCTTTTGGGCACGGGCCAGCGCAGCCTGGTTCTTCGGCCTGGTCCGGCTGAACCTATCCTTGGATAACGAGTTTTCGGCCTCGGTCCGGGCGGCGGGGATTTTGCTGTATCCTCCCCGGACAAAAAAAACGGGGGAAAAAGAAGGAAGCACCGAAGAAACAAAGGAAGTCCCTAAGCGGGAAGAAGAAACCGGGACCGGGGATTTTTCCGGACCGTCGGACGCTTTCGGTCCCATGGGCCGTTTTGAAGCGCAGGATCCGGATCCTTTTGAAACTGTAGACAAAAAGACGGCGGGGAAGACGTCTTCCAAAAGGGTACCTCTTCTTAGAAAAATCCGCCGGCTGAAGGATCGTTTCCGTGAAAAGCGGACGGACGCCGAACGGATAAAAAGCCGCCTGCTGTGGTACTGGCGCCTTCTGGAAAGGGAGGACAGCCGCCGGGCGCTGAACCGTGTAGGCGGGGAATTTAGACGATTGCTTTCCCACTGCCTTCCTCAAAAGGGAATGGTCTGTGTGACCGCAGGCGCCCGGGATCCGGCTGTTACGGGCGGCCTGCTGGCGCTGGAAGGGATGCTGTACCCGCTTTTGTGCGGCCGTATTGTGATCCTGCCGGATTTTGAAACTCCCCGGCTGGAGGGGACGTTTTGGGTGAAAGGAAGAATACAGGCCTGCGTGGTATGTTACTGCATCCTGCGGGTTGTTTTGAATCGAGAGTGCCGGCTGCTTCTGGCGCGGCTGCGAAAAAAGGAGGAAGCTTAAGATGGCTGAAAACAGAGACAACAGTATCGGCTCTGTGATGGAATCCCTGATGAAAGGGGTGGATTCCGTTTTTACCGCAAAAACCGTGGTAGGAGAGGCGATTAAGGTCGAAGACACGATCCTGATCCCGCTGGTGGACGTTTCTTTCGGGATCGGGGCAGGCGCGGCCTGCAAAGGGGGGACGGGCGCATCCGGCGCAAAGGAATCCAAAAAAAGCTCCGGGGCGGGCGGCGCCACCGGAAAGCTTTCGCCCAGTGCCGTTTTGCTCATTAAAAACGGACAGACCAGGCTGGTCAATATTAAAAACCAGGACAGCGTCACAAAGATTTTAGACATGATTCCGGACCTGGTGGACCGCTTCATGGCGCCCAGACAGGATATGATGAGCGACGAAGAGGCGGTGGACGCCGCTTTCCCCGGGGAAAAAGGGGAATAGGGGTACTTTCGGGACGTTTCCTGCATACTATAAAAAGAAGAGGATTGGCAGGGGGCGTACAGAATGTACAGGATCATCGCATTCGCTGTATTCTGGGCGGCAATCGGGATGCTGCTCATGCTTTTCTTCCGTTATCGGATTTTCGGGACAATTTTTGCCCTCATTTTGCTGGTGGCAAGTTACCTGATTTTGTCCTGCGAAAAATAAAGGGGTCAAAAAAGTTTTTTCAAAAAAAGAGGAGCTGCCGTACACGAAACGGCAGCTCCTTAAAAAATGGATTACATGAGCTTTCTAAACAGTGTCTTTAAGTCGTCCACGCTAGCATCTTTGGGGTTGCCGGGAGCGCAGGCGTCGGCATAGGCGGATTCTGCAAGAAACTGCAGATCTTCTTCTTTAAGGGCCTCCAGCCTGGAAGGGATCCCCACGTCTTCGGAAAGCTTGCGGACAGCATCCACAGCCGCTTTGCGGTAGGTCTCCTGATCCATGTCGTCCACGCCCTTTACGCCCATGGCGCGTGCGATTTCACGGTATTTTTCCCCGGTGCAGTCGGCATTGTATTCCATGACGATGGGAAGCATCATTGCGCAGGCAACCCCGTGAGGCGTATCATAAACTGCGCCCAGGGTGTGCGCCATGGAGTGGGCGATGCCAAGCCCCACATTGGAAAATCCCATGCCGGCGATATACTGGCCAAGCGCCATTCCTTCCCGTCCTTCCCGGGTGTTTGCCACAGCGCCCCGCAGGGATCTGGAAATGATTTCAATGGCTTTTAAATGGAACATGTCCGTCATTTCCCAGGCGCCCTTGGTGGTATAACCCTCGATGGCATGGGTCAGGGCGTCCATACCGGTGGAAGCCGTCAGGCCCTTGGGCATGGAGGCCATCATGTCGGGATCCACGATGGCGACAATGGGCATGTCGTGGGGATCCACGCATACAAATTTCCGTTTTCTTTCCACGTCGGTGATAACGTAGTTGATGGTGACTTCCGCTGCGGTGCCGGCAGTGGTGGGAACCGCGATAATGGGAACGCAGGGCTTTTTGGTGGGAGTGGTGCCTTCCAGGCTGCGGACGTCTTCGAATTCAGGGTTGGCGATGATGATGCCGATGGCTTTTGCGGTATCCATGGAGGAACCGCCGCCGATAGCGATGATATAGTCGGCGCCGCTGGCCTTAAAAGCCGCTACGCCGCTCTGTACGTTCTGGATCGTGGGGTTGGCCTTGATATCGGAATAGATCTCGTAAGCCAGATCTTCTTTTTCCAGAAGATCCGTCACCTTGGAGGTGACCTGGAATTTGATCAGGTCCGGGTCGGAGCAGACGAACGCCTTGAAAAATCCGTGCGACTTCGCCTCGGTGACGATCTCTGCGATCGCCCCGGACCCATGATAGGATGCCTGATTGAGCATGATTCTGTTTGCCATAAGAAAATCTCCTTCTTTAAAAATTCAGGATAGGATTCCTGCATTTTTATTTTAGCAGATGGAGCGGGGAAAAAGAAGCACTGATTTTATTTCCTGCGGCACGGGTGCGCGGCTGTGAAGATTTGGCGCAAAAAGATAAGGCTGTGAAAAATGATTTCTCATTTTTCACAGCCCCTTCGTCCGATTCAAAAATAAGTTAAGGTTAAGCCCTCTCAACCCTGCCGGACTTCAAGCAGCTTGTGCAAACGTGCATTCTCCTTGCACCACCGTTGACCTTACATTTCACGCTTCTGACGTTGGAATTCCAGATACGGTTGGATCTTCTATGGGAATGGCTAACGTTGTTACCAAAATGAGCGCCTTTGCCACAAATATCGCATTTTGCCATGATTGCACCTCCTCAAACTTTATTAGTCGTTTGACTGACAACATCAGTATGATAGCAGAATTTGACCTGTTTGGCAAGCAAAATATCCTCAAAAATTGAAAAAGTTAAAATGTATATTCCCTTTTTGCGGGAAAACGGTTATAATAAGCATAGATTTTTTCAGGAAAAAGGAGGTTACCACATGAAGGGTTCTTCTATGACGACCCATATGGGCAGCATTACGATTGACAACGAAGTGATCGCTCAGTATGCAGGTACGGTAGCGGTGGAGTGTTTTGGGATCGTCGGTATGGGCGTTACGGTCAAGGGCGGCCTGGTGAAGCTGCTTAAGAGGGACAGCATTACGAAGGGGATTGCCGTTACGCTGAATAATAATAAACTTACGCTTGATTTCCATGTCATCGTCGCTTACGGGGTCAGCATCCTGGCGGTGGCGGACAACCTGATCAGCAATGTGAAATATAAGGTAGAAGAATTTACCGGCATCGAAATAGAGAAAATCAACATCTTTGTAGAAGGTGTACGGGTGATTGATTAAGGAGGATTTTAACCGTGGCTGTAAATACGATCGACGCTAAGATGCTCGCAAAGATGTTCTTAGCCGGCGCCAAGAATCTTGAAAGCAAGAAAGAATGGATCAATGAACTGAATGTATTCCCGGTTCCGGACGGAGACACCGGCACCAACATGACCCTGACGATCATGTCCGCAGCCAAGGATGTGGCCGTTATGGAGGCGAACAACGATCTGGATATGCAGTCGTTGGCAAAGGCCATTTCTTCCGGTTCCTTAAGGGGCGCCAGAGGCAACTCGGGCGTCATTTTGTCGCAGCTGTTCCGCGGCTTTACCAAGGCCATCCGGGAGTCCGAGACCATCGATATCCCCTTGCTGGCGCAGGCCTGCGAGCGTGCGGTGGAGACCGCGTACAAGGCGGTTATGAAACCGAAGGAAGGCACGATCCTTACCGTGGCAAAGGGCGCTTCCTTAAAGGCCAGGGAGCTGGCTGACGCCGGGGAGACGGACCTTGAGAAGTATCTGAGCGAGATTATCGATCATGCGGATTATGTGCTCAGCCAGACCCCGGAGATGCTGCCTGTGCTCAAGCAGGCCGGCGTGGTGGATTCCGGCGGCCAGGGACTGATGCAGGTGCTCAAGGGCGCTTATGAAGCGTTCCTTGGCAAAGAGGTTGCCTTTACGGTGGAAGACAGCCGCAGCGCGGCGGGCGCACCTTTCTCCTCCATTGGGACGCAGCCCCAGGCAGAGACGGATATCAAATTCGGTTACTGCACCGAATTTATTATCATGCTCAACAAAACGTTTAATATCAAACATGAGATGGATTTCAAGGCTTATCTGGAGTCGATCGGCGATTCCATTGTGGTGGTTGCGGATGACGACGTGGTAAAGGTGCACGTACATACCAACGACCCGGGTCTTGCGATCCAGAAGGCGTTGAAGTACGGCGCGCTCTCCAATATGAAGATCGACAATATGCGCCTGGAGCACCATGAGAAGGTGATCCGTATGAACCAGAAGGCAAGTGAGGAGCAGGCAGAGACGTCTGCCCAGGCAGCGTCCGGTGATCGTTCCGGGACGGAAGCGCCCCGCAAGGAAACCGGTTTTATTGCGGTTTCCGTAGGCGAAGGGATGAACGCCATCTTAAAGGATCTGGGCGTGGACTATATTATAGAAGGCGGACAGACCATGAATCCCAGCACGGAGGACGTGCTTAACGCCATCGAAAAAGTGAACGCGGATACGATTTATGTGCTGCCCAACAACAAAAATATTATTCTTGCGGCCAACCAGGCAAAATATATGACAGAGGACAAGAAGATTATCGTCATCCCCACAAAGACAGTGGCGCAGGGAATTACGGCGGTCATCAATTTTGTACCGGACCTGGGCGCGGAAGAAAATGAAGCTGCCATGACGGAAGCCATCGGCGCGGTGAAGACCGGGGAAGTGACTTACGCGGTGAGGGATACCGTAATCGACGATTACCAGATTCGGCAGGGCGACTTTATGGGAATCGGCGACGAAGGCATTCTGGCAGTGGGACAGGCGGTTGAAAGCGTTACGCTCAATATGATCGACCGCATGATGGAAGAAGATCTGGAGCTGATCAGCATTTACTATGGCCAGGACACGAAAGAAGAGGAGGCGGAAGCCCTCCGGGAGAAAGTGGAGAGCCGGTATCCTTCCTGCGACGTGGAGCTGCAGTACGGCGGACAGCCTATCTACTACTATATTGTTTCCGTTGAGTAACAGGGTATGAGAGCGGAAGATTCCATTTCAATGATAAAAGGCGTAGGGGCGAAAACCACTGCGCTTTTTTCAAAACTGCATATTGAAACGGCAGGCCAGCTGGCCTGCCATTTTCCGCGTTCTTACGAGCATTATGAGGCCGTGGTCCCAATCGGCGGCCTGTGCCCGGGGAAAGTGGCTTCGGTCAGGGCCTTTGTGACCGGCTCTTTGTCCATGGTCAGGGCCGGGGGGATGACGATTACCCACGCGACAGCCGGGGACGACACCGGGCGGATGCGCCTTACCTGGTTTCACATGCCGTATCTGAAGAAAGTATTGCAGCCGGGCAGCGTCCATGTTTTCCGCGGAATGGTAAAAAGCGGGGCAAACGGCGCCATGATGATGGAGCATCCGAAAATCTTTTCCGTACAGGAATACGAGGCGCTTTCGGGAAGCTGGCAGCCGGTTTATCCCCTGACGCCGGGACTGAGCGGCCGCATGTTTTCCAAATGCGTCAGACAGGTGCTGGACGGCCTGGAGTTTTTAGACGGCCTGCCCCGGGAAGAAAGGGAACGCTACGGCTTAATCCCCCTGCCGGAGGCGATGGAGAACATCCATTTCCCGCAGGATGAGGCTGCCCTGAAGGCGGCCAGGAAGAGACTGGTGTTCGACGAATTCCTGGCCTTCCTGATCCGGATTCGCAGGCAGAAAGAGGAGAATGACCGGCTTTTGGTGGACCGTCCCATGATACGGGCCGCGGAAACGGACAGGCTGATACAGGCGTTGCCCTATTCCCTCACCGGCGCACAGAAACGAGTGTGGGGAGAGATTGAGCAGGATCTGCAAAGCCATGCGGCCATGAACCGGCTGGTGCAGGGGGACGTGGGAAGCGGGAAGACGATCCTTGCTTTCCTGGCCCTGCTTATGTGCGCGGCCAACGGCCGCCAGGGCTGTATGATGGCGCCTACGGAGGTGCTGGCCAACCAGCATTACGAGGCGCTTTTAGAGCTGACGCAGCGATACGGCCTGTGTATCCGGCCGGCGCTTCTGACCGGCTCCATGACGGCGGCCCAAAAGAGGAAGGTCTATGAACAGATTGCTTCCGGCAGCGTCAATGTGGCGGTGGGAACCCACGCCCTGATCCAGGAAAAGGTGGTCTGGCAGGACCTGGCCCTGGTTGTGACGGACGAGCAGCACCGTTTCGGCGTGCGTCAGAGGGAGTGCCTTGCGGGAAAGGGGGAAAACGCCCATGTACTGGTGATGAGCGCCACGCCTATTCCCCGTACCCTTGCCATTGTGCTTTATGGCGATCTGCACGTTTCGTTGCTGGATGAAATGCCCAAAAACCGCCTGCCCATCAAAAACTGCGTGGTGGATCCCTCTTTTAGGAAAAAAGCCTATGCCTTTTTAAAAGCCCGGGTGCAAGCAGGGGAGCAGGCTTATGTGATCTGTCCCATGGTGGAAGAGGGGGAGATGGAAGGGGTGGAAAACGTCCTGGATTATTCCCAAAAGTTAAAAGCCGCCCTGCCGGATGTCAGGATCTCCCCTTTGCATGGGAAAATGAAGGCGGCCCAAAAGCAGGAGATTATGGACGATTTTGCGGCGCACAGGCTGGACATCCTGGTTTCCACCACGGTAATCGAAGTGGGGATCAACGTGCCAAACGCCACGGTGATGCTGGTGGAAAACGCGGAACGTTTCGGGCTTGCCCAGCTGCACCAGCTGCGGGGCCGGGTGGGGCGCGGACAAAAGCAGAGCTTTTGCATCTTTATGACCGGGGACGGAAGCGGGAAAAACAACCGCCGCCTGGACGTGCTCAACCGTTCCAACGACGGATTTTTCATTGCCGCCCAGGATTTGAAACTGCGCGGACCGGGGGATTTGTTCGGAATCCGTCAGAGCGGGGCGCTGGAATTTTCCCTGGGGGATATTTATCAGGATTCGGATCTTTTGCTTAGCGCAGGGGAACTGGCGGACCGGATTTTAAACGGGGATACGCAGCTTAGGCTTGAGGAGGCCGTTGCGGCCGCAGGACGCAGAATCGATTACCGCACCATCTAAAGCGTTTTCTTATGCTTTTCAAAATCGAACGTATGTGTTATACTACTGGGAAATGACTTGAAAATTTCGGAAGGGAAGAACGAGAATGGCAATCAATGGGACATACGACGCTTCCAGCATTACGGTGCTGGAAGGACTGGAAGCCGTGCGCATGCGGCCGGGGATGTATATCGGCAGCGTTTCCACCAGGGGCTTAAACCACCTGATTTACGAGATCGTGGACAATTCCGTGGACGAGCACTTGGCCGGGTTTTGCGGCAGGATTACGGTGACGCTGGAAGCGGACGGTTCCGCGACGGTGACGGACGACGGCCGGGGCATCCCCGTGGGGATGCACGAAAAGGGAGTCAGCGCCGAGCGGCTGGTGTTTACCACCCTGCATGCCGGAGGAAAGTTCGATCATTCCGCCTATAAGACCAGCGGAGGCCTGCACGGCGTGGGTTCTTCCGTAGTCAACGCCCTTTCCACCAGATTGACCGTGCGGGTCAAAGACGGAAAGCACATTTACGAAGATTCCTATTCCCGCGGCGTGCCGGTGACGCAGCTGGTGGACGGCCTGCCTCCCGTTGTGGGAAAGACCAGGGAGACGGGTACGTCCATTAACTTTTTGCCGGACGATACGATTTTTGAAAAGACCCGTTTTAAGGAAGACGATATCAAGAGCCGCCTGCATGAGACGGCCTACTTAAATCCGGCCCTTACCATCCGGTTTGAGGACCGCAGGAAAGAGCCCGCCGAAGAAGTGGAGTATCATGAGCCGGAGGGGCTGACGGGCTTTATCCGGGATATGAACAAATCCAGCCAGCCGGTGACGGACGTGATTTCTTTTTCCGGGGAAAGCGAGGGGATTTCCGTGGAAGGGGCCATCCAGTACACGGATGATTTCCATGAAAATGTGCTTGGATTTTGCAACAATATTTACAACGCCGAAGGGGGCACCCACCTGACCGGCTTTAAAACCCAGTTTACCACGATTATCAACAGCTATGCCAGGGAACTGAATATTTTAAAGGAAAAGGATGCCAATTTTACCGGGGCGGACGTGCGCAACGGGATGACTGCCGTGATTTCCGTCAAGCATCCGGATCCCCGTTTTGAAGGGCAGACCAAGACAAAGCTGGACAACCAGGACGCGGCCCGCGTGGTGGGCAAAGTGACGGCAGAACAGCTGACCCTGTATTTTGACCGCAATCTGGAGACGTTAAAGAACGTGATCGGCTGTGCGGAAAAGGCTGCGAAGATCCGCAAGACGGAGGAGCGGGCGAAGACGAACCTTCTGACAAAGCAGAAGTTTTCCTTTGATTCCAACGGAAAGCTTGCCAACTGCGAGTCCCGGGATCCTTCCAAATGCGAGATTTTCATTGTGGAAGGAGACAGCGCGGGAGGATCCGCCAAGATGGCGCGAAACCGGATGTATCAGGCGATCCTGCCCATCCGGGGCAAGATTTTAAACGTGGAAAAGGCCAGCATCGATAAAGTGCTGGCAAACGCAGAGATCAAGACCATGATCAACGCTTTCGGCTGCGGGTTTTCCGAAGGCTACGGGAACGATTTTGATATTTCGAAGCTGCGCTATGATAAAATTATTATCATGGCCGATGCGGATGTGGACGGGGCGCATATTTCCAACCTGCTTTTGACCCTGTTTTACCGGTTTATGCCCGAGCTGATTTTCGAAGGACATGTATATATTGCCATGCCGCCTTTGTATAAGGCCATGCCGGCAAAGGGAAAAGAAGAATATCTTTACGACGATAAGGCGCTGGAGCGCTACCGGAAACGGCATAAGGGGCCGTTTACCCTCCAGCGCTACAAAGGGCTGGGAGAAATGGACGCCCAGCAGCTGTGGGAGACTACGCTGGATCCGGAGACCAGGATGCTCAAACTGGTGGAGATTGAAGACGCCAGGATGGCTTCCGAGGTGACGGAAATGCTCATGGGCACGGACGTGCCGCCAAGGAGGGCGTTTATTTACCGGAATGCTACGGACGCGCAGCTGGATATCTGATGAGGGAGAGAGGGCCAAAGACAGATGAATGACAGGATCATCAAAACAGAATATTCGGAAGTGATGCAGAAGTCCTTTATCGACTATGCCATGAGCGTCATCGTTTCCAGGGCGCTGCCCGATGTCCGGGACGGGCTTAAGCCGGTGCAGCGCCGGGTTCTCTACGACATGTATGAGCTTGGGATCCGCAGCGACCGGCCTTACCGCAAAAGCGCCCGTATTGTGGGCGATACCATGGGTAAATATCATCCCCACGGGGACAGCTCCATCTATGAAGCGCTGGTGGTCATGGCGCAGGAGTTTAAAAAGGGCGTGCCCCTCATCGACGGCCACGGCAATTTCGGCAATATCGAAGGGGACGGGGCCGCGGCCATGCGATACACCGAAGCCCGCCTGCAAAAGATTACCCAGGAGGCCTTCCTGGAAGACCTGGACAAAAATGTGGTGGACTTTGTCCCCAACTTTGACGAGACGGAAAAGGAGCCGTCGGTCCTTCCCTGCAAAATTCCCAACCTCCTGGTCAACGGTTCGGAAGGAATTGCGGTAGGAATGGCCACCAGCATCCCTCCCCATAACCTGGGGGAGGTGATCGACGCCATGAAGGCCTATATGCAGGACGAGACGATCTCCACAAAAGAGCTGCTGCACTATTTAAAAGGGCCGGATTTTCCCACCGGCGGAATCGTGACCAACAAAGACGAGCTGGTAAACATTTACGAAACCGGCGCAGGCAAGATCCGCCTGCGCGGAAAGGTGGAGACGGAAAAAGGCAAAGGCGGCAGGACCAACGTGGTGATCACCGAGATCCCCTATACCATGATCGGCGCCAACATCGGGAAATTCCTGGCGGATGTGGCGGCCCTTGCGGAAACGAAAAAGACGGCGGATATTGTGGACATTTCCAACCAGTCTTCCAAGGAGGGGATCCGCATTGTCATCGAGCTGAAGCGGGATGCGGACGTGGATAACTTCATCGGGCTGCTGTATAAGAAGACGAGGCTGGAGGATTCTTTCGGCGTCAATATGCTGGCCATTTCCGACGGACGGCCGGAAACCATGGGGTTAAAGCAGATTCTGAAGGCCAACGTGGATTTCCAGTTTGAGATCAACCGCCGCAAGTACGAAACCCTTCTGGAAAAGGAACAGGGCAGGAGGGAAATCCAGGAAGGACTGATCAAGGCCTGCAACGTGATCGACCTGATCATTGAAATCCTCCGGGGGTCCAGGGACCGGGCCATGGCCAAGGCCTGCCTGGTGGAAGGAACCACGGACAAAATCGCCTTTAAATCGAAAGAATCGGCTGTTATGGCGGGCTATCTGCGTTTTACCGAACGGCAGGCGGACGCCATTTTGGACATGCGCCTGTATAAGCTGATCGGCCTGGAAATCGAAGCGCTGGTAAAGGAACATGAAACTACGCTGGCCAATATTTACCGTTATGAAGATATCCTGGAACGGAAAAGTTCCATGGCGCAGGTGATCGTCAATGAACTGGACGCCATGAAAAAAGCTTATTCCAGGCCGCGCAGGACTTCCGTTGAAAACTGCAGGGAAGCGGTCTACGAGGAGAAAAAGCCGGAAGAAGTCGAGGTGTACTGCTTAATCGATCGTTTCGGCTATACCCGGATTATCGACACAGGCACCTATGAGCGCAATAAAGATGCGGTGCTTTCCGAAAACCGCTTCGCTTTTTCCTGCAAGAACACGGGAAGGATCTGTCTGTTTACCGACACGGGGCAGCTGTACACGGTCAGGGTTTCCGACCTTCCTTTCGGCAAACTGCGGGATAAGGGCGTTCCGTTGGATAACGTGAGCAATTTTGACTCCACGAAAGAGAAGCTTCTTTTGGCCGCAGGGCAAAGCGAGCTGAACCTGTACCGGATTTTGTTCGTTACCGCACAGGCCATGGCAAAGGCGGTGGACGGAGGGGAATTTGACGTGACCAAAAAGACGGTGGCCGCCACCCGGCTGTCCCCCGGGGACAGGGTTGTGGACGTGACCGTTTTAAAGGACCAGAAAAACATTGTGCTCCAGTCCAAAGACGGTTATTTCCTGCGTTTTGTTACGGAAGAGATCCCGGAGAAGAAAAAAACAGCCATCGGCGTGCGGGCCATGCGTCTTTCGGAAGGCGACGAAATTGAAGCCGTCTATTACGATTCGCCCGGACAGGAAACGTCGATTGCCTATAAGAGCAGGACGCTGACGCTAAGCCAGGTCCGCGCCGGAAAGCGGGATCAAAAGGGCGTCAGGATCAGAGGATAAAGGAGGATTTCCTTATGAGAGTGATTGCAGGAGAAGCCAGGAGCCTTCCGCTGAAAGCTCCCCAGGGCCAGGATACCAGGCCCACAACGGACCGGATCAAGGAGACGCTTTTTAATATTTTGCAGACCCGGATCCCGTGCAACGTATTCATCGACCTGTGCAGCGGCAGCGGCGCCATCGGTATCGAAGCCATCAGCAGGGGCGCCCGCCGCGCCTACTTTGTGGAAAACGGGAGGGAGGCGGTAAAATGTATTGCCGACAATCTGCATTTCACAAAATTTGAGGACCGGGCGACTTTGTTAAAACAGGATGTGCTGGGCGCCATCCCTTTCATTCATGAAAAGGAAGCGGACGTGGTTTTCATGGATCCGCCCTATGAGGCCGGTCTGGAAGAACCCGTGCTGGCAGCCCTTTCTAAAGCCCCCTATGTGACGGGGCATACGCTGGTTATTATAGAAGCGCAGCTTCGGAAGGATTTTGGCTTTGCCGAAGAATACGGGTTTTCGGTTGTGCGGGAAAAATGTTATAAAACCAACAAACATGTATTTCTGAAGAGGAAAGAGGAAAATGAAAGCAGCAATTTATCCGGGAAGCTTTGACCCGGTTACCTATGGACATCTGGATGTGATCCGCCGCGCCGCGTCTATTTTTGACGAACTGACCGTAAGCGTGCTGAACAATAAAGTAAAGACTCCATTGTTTTCTGTGGAGGAACGTGTTAAAATACTGGAAGAAGCGACAAAGGACCTGCCCAACGTCAGGGTGGAGTCTTTCAGCGGGCTGCTGATCGATTATGCCCGCAGCAAGGGCATCCATGTGGCGATCCGGGGGCTGCGCGCCATTACGGATTTTGAGTACGAGCTGCAGAATGCGCAGACCAACAAGATGCTTTCGGGCGGAGAGCTGGATACGGTTTTTCTGACCACCAGCCTGGAATATGCCTATTTAAGTTCTTCCAGCGTAAAGGAAATCGCCAGCTTTGCAGGAGATATTTCCAGATGCGTCCCTCCTTTTGTCGCCGATCTTGTTTATGAAAAATATGGCCATCCCAAAAAGTGAGGAAACAATGAGCAGCAGAATTGAACAGTTGATTGACGAAATCGAAGAATACATCGATAACTGCAAATACCAGCCTCTCTCCAACACCAAGATCATTGTGAACAAGGAAGAGATCGATGAACTTTTGAGGGAGCTGCGGATGAAGACCCCGGAGGAGATCAAGCGGTATCAGAAGATCATCAGCAACAAGGAAGCGATCTTAAACGATGCCCGGGAAAAGGCCCAGTCTTTGATCAATGAAGCGACGGAACAGACCACGGAGCTGATCAACGAACACGAGATTATGCAGCAGGCTTATGCCCAGGCCAATGAAGTGGTGCAGCTTGCCACCAAGCAGGCCCAGGATATCGTGGACAACGCCACCCTGGAAGCCAATGCGATCCGGGAGTCCGTCATGCAGTATACGGACGATATGATGGCAAATATTGAGGACATCCTGAACCACGCCATTGAAGCGGCCAACACCCACTATGGCAATCTGGTGAACGACCTGACCAGCTTAAACGATGTGGTCCAGGGGAACAGGGCGGAGTTCCACGCCCAGAATGAAGGCAGATACGACGGCGAGGAGGAGTCCGGCGACCGCTGACGTGCTGTATCGAAACCCTGCAGCGTTTGCACTGCAGAACATTTGAATGTCCATACGCCCTGAAACGGCTTTCCGGGTCGGGGCGTATTTTGCGTGGAAGGATTTTGCGGCGGGCTGCGAAATACAGGAGGAAAAACGAATGGGACAAAACAGGTTCGGCAGAAAAATTACGGCGGCCCTTCTTTGTGCCGCCTTTTTCTTTTTCGGGACCTGACCGTTTAGACAGCAGTCCATATTCCGTAAAAGGCGGCGGCCAGAAGGGTCTGTATGCCTTTGTGGAAGACGTATTCTTTCAGGGACAGATCCGTACCGTCCAGACAGCTGTAAGTCTGGGCGATGCACGACAGCCCGCCCGGGACTAAAAGGACAAAGGCCCAGAAGCGGTCCCGGGGAAGCAGGCGGGAAAGGCCGCTGGTGATTTCCAAAAGCGGCCCGGTCAGACGCAGCAGCAGCGGGAAGTTTTTCCAGAGCAGCCCCGGGACCAGGTTAAGCAGGTTGCAAAAGATCATATATCCGCCCAGTGCGGTAATCGCGTGGATGGCGGAAAGAATGGAACGGTTCAGTTCCGAAAAAAAGCAGGACAGGCTTAGCTGAGGCTTTTCTTTTGGACGGACCTTGCCTTTTGGCAAAAAGGCGATATCCGAAAACAGGGTGTAGCGCAGAAGGAGGCCGTAAAGGAAGGGGATACCATACATTCCCATCAGGGCCGGCGCCGGATTTTGCACCGGGAAAAGCCGGAGCACGTATCCGGTAAAGTAAATGGGCCCGATGTTGTTGCAAAAGGCCAGCATCAGGGTGGCTTCCCGCCGGGAAAGGCTGCCCTTTTCGTAACTTTGGGCGCAGACCCGGGCGCCCATGGGGAATCCGCATAAAAACCCGATGACCAGGCAGTACAGGCAGGAATCCGATAAACAAAAAAGGGGACGAAGGACCGGGGAAAACAGGGAAGCGAAGCTGTCCGACAGTCCCAGTCCGATAAGCAGTCCCGACAGGATCATAAAAGGGAAAAGGGCTGGGATCATCTTTTGAAACCAGAGGTTGAGCCCTTCCAGGGAAAGGGACAGGGCCTGCCCGGGAAACAGCAAAATGGCCGCCCACAGGACGGAAAACAGGAGCAGACAGAAGATTCTTATGATCTTTTTTCGCATGGCGCCTACCCCGTAAGAAGGAAATATAGTATACTGGATTTTATGAAAACAGCGTCAGTTTCATGCAGGAGGAAACCGTGATCAGACTGGATAAATTGTTGTGCGAAATGGGGGCCGGCAGCCGCAGCGAGGTGAAGGCCATGCTGAAAAAGGGCCGGGTGACAGTGGACGGCATCCCGGTTTTGACGGGGGATAGAAAAGTGGAGGAACATACGGTCAGCGTCTGCCTGGACGGTCAGCCGCTGACCTACGCCAAAACGGCCTACTACCTTTTGCACAAGCCTGCCGGGGTGGTGACGGCAGTGCGGGATAAAACGGAAAAGACGGTAATGGACCTGATGCAGGGCGCGGCGGGAAAGGATCTGTTCCCGGTGGGACGTCTGGATAAGGATACGGAGGGGCTGCTTTTGATTACCAACGACGGCGCCCTGTCCCATCGGCTGCTTTCGCCCAAAAAGCACGTGGACAAGACTTATCTGGTCCTTACGAGGGATGAGGTGACGACCCAGATGTGCCGCTGCCTGGAGGCAGGTGTCGAGATCGGGGACGAAAAACCCACCCTTCCCGCCCGGGTCCGGAAACTTCCCGACTGCGAAGACGGGATTTTGCTTACGATCGTGGAGGGACGGTTCCACCAGGTCAAACGGATGCTGCAGGCCGTCGGGAATGAAGTGGTCTATTTGAAGCGGATTTCCATGGGGCCCTTAACCTTGGGAGATCTTCCGGCAGGCTGTTTTCGTCCGCTGACGGAAGAAGAAAAAAAAGCGCTGGGGGTGGAAGGATGAGCGGAACGGATTTGCTAAACGGGGTAAAAGCGGTGATTTTCGACTTGGACGGTTCCCTGGTGGATTCCATGTGGATCTGGCACAGGATCGACGTGGAGTATCTGGGCCGCTACGGATTTTCGGTGCCGCAGGATTTGCAGCGTACCATAGAGGGATTCAGCTTTTCGGAAACGGCGGAGTATTTTAAAGAACGGTTCGGGCTTTTGGAGCCGGTTTCCGAAATCAAGCGGATCTGGAATGAAATGGCGCAGGACAAGTATGTAAATGAAGTGCCCTTAAAACCCGGGGCAGAGGAATTTTTGTCCCGCTGCAAAAAGAAGGGGATGAAGCTGGGGATTGCCACCAGCAATTCCCGGGAACTGGTTACTGCCGTGGCGCAGGCCAGGGGGATTGACGGGGTCTTTTCCTGTATCATGACAGGCTGCGACGTGGGAAAGGGAAAGCCGGCCCCGGATATTTATCTGGCGGTGGCAAAAGAACTTGAAGTGGATCCTGAAAGCTGTCTGGTTTTTGAGGATATCGTGCCGGGCATCCTGGCGGGAAAGGCTGCCGGCATGCGGGTATGCGCCGTGGAGGATGCGTATTCCCTGCCGCAGAAAAAAGAGAAAATGCGGCTGGCAGACGGGTATATCCGGGACTACCGGGAATTATGGAAGGGAAAGGAACGTTCGATTTGACAAACGGATTTTTGCCGGTGACGCCGGAAGAGATGGAAAAAAGGGGCTGGGAGCAGCCGGATTTCGTTTATATCAGCGGGGACGCCTATGTGGATCATCCTTCTTTCGGCGCCGCCATTATTACCAGGGTACTGGAAAGCCGCGGATACAAGGTTTGCATCATCGCCCAGCCGGACTGGAAAAAGGCGGAGAGCATCCGTCTGTTCGGCCGCCCCAGACTGGCTTTCCTGGTTTCGTCCGGCAACATGGACTCCATGGTAAACCACTATTATGTTTCCAAAAAGAGGCGTACTTTTGACGCCTATACCCCGGGCGGAAAGATCGGGAAGCGGCCGGATCACGCAGCCGTGGTCTACTGCAACCTGATCCGCCAAAGCTACCGGGACGTGCCGGTGATCTTGGGCGGCATAGAAGCCAGCCTGCGGCGGATGGCCCATTACGATTACTGGAGCGACTCCCTGAAACATTCCATCCTCATTGACAGCCAGGCGGACCTGATTTCCTACGGGATGGGGGAAAAGTCCATTGTGGAAATCGCGGACGCTTTGAATGCGGGGATTGCGGTAAAAGACCTGACTTTTATTGCGGGAACGGTTTACAGGACAAAAGAGATCGACAGCGTTTACGGCGCGTGCCTGCTGCCGGCCTATGAGAAGATGAAAGAGACGCCGGCCCTGTATGCCGAGAGCTTCCGGACCCAGTACGAAAATACGGATCCGTGCAGCGGGAAACCCTTGGCAGAGCCCTATCCGGACGGAAGCTTTGTGGTGCAAAATCCCCCCCAGCCGCCGCTTACGACCCAGGAAATGGACGACGTTTACAGCCTGCCCTATATGCGCACCTGGCATCCGTCCTATGACGCGGCGGGAGGGGTGCCCGCCATTTCCGAAATCCGGTTTTCCCTGACCAGCAACCGGGGATGCTTCGGCGGCTGCAGCTTCTGCGCCCTGACCTTCCATCAGGGCAGGACGGTGTCCGTGCGCAGCCATGAAAATATCCTGGAAGAAGCGCAAAAGATCATCCAAGATCCGGACTTTAAAGGCTATATCCACGACGTGGGAGGACCTACGGCCAACTTCCGCCAGCCTTCCTGCAAAAAGCAGCTGACGGTGGGAGTATGCAAAAACCGGCAGTGCCTGTTTCCCAAACCCTGCCCCAACCTGGAGGCAGACCACAGCGACTACCTGGCCCTTTTGCGAAAGCTTCGGGCGCTGCCGGGGGTAAAAAAGGTATTCATCCGTTCCGGAATCCGGTTTGATTACCTGCTGGCGGATCCGGATGACGCTTTTTTCCGGGAGCTGGTGAAATACCATGTCAGCGGACAGCTGAAGGTGGCGCCGGAACACATCAGCGACCCTGTATTGAGACGCATGGGCAAGCCGGAAAACGCGGTGTATGAAAAATTCGTCAAAAAGTACCGTCAGCTCAATGAACAGCTGGGCCTCAAACAGTACCTGGTCCCTTACCTGATGAGTTCCCATCCGGGCTCCACATTAAAGGAGGCGGTGGCCCTGGCGGAATATCTGCGGGACTTAGGGTATATGCCCCAGCAGGTGCAGGACTTTTATCCCACTCCGTCCACCATGTCCACGGTAATGTATTATACGGGGATTGACCCCAGGGACAACTCGCGGGTCTACGTCTGCAAAAATCCCCACGAAAAGGCCATGCAGAGGGCGCTGATCCAGTACCGGGATCCGGCCAATTATGAGCTGGTGTACGAAGCTTTGACCAAGGCAGGACGGGAGGATTTGATCGGCTACGGGCCCAAATGCCTCATCCGCCCGAAAAAAGATTCCGGCAAAAAGACAGGACTGTCTGCAGGCCGGAAAGCGCACCAACCGGCGGAAAAGAAAAAGCGTACCATCCGAAACATCCACAAAAAGAAAAGGGGGTAGCACAATGAACGTCATCGTAATTACGGGGGCCTCTTCCGGAATGGGCAGGGAATTTGCCCTGCAGCTGGACCGCGGCTTAAAAACCATCGACGAGTTCTGGCTGATAGCCAGAAGGGCGGACCGGATGAAGGAACTGTCCGGGCATATGCGTCACAGGGTCAAAATCCTGCCGCTGGATTTGACTGCAGAAGGGGATATCAGCCTGTTTGGGGAAGTGCTTCAGGAAGAAAGGCCGAAGATACGGATGCTGGTCAACTGCGCGGGCTATGGGCTGATCGGGGATTTTTCCGCACTCTCCGCACAGGAGCAGGCCGGCGAAGTGATGTTAAACTGCCGTGCCCTGATGGAAATTACCCATGCCTGCCTGCCCTATATGAAAGAAAAGAGCAGGATTATCCAGCTGGCCAGCAGCGCGGCCTTCCTGCCCCAGCCGGGATTTGCCGTATACGCGGCGACAAAGGCGTTTGTGCTCAGCTTTTCCAGGGCGCTGCGGGAAGAACTCAAAGAACGGGGCATTTTTGTTACCGCTGTCTGCCCGGGGCCGGTGCAGACGGAATTTTTCGATGTGGCAGAGCGATACGGCTCTGTTTTGGGGATTAAGAAATACGTAATGGCGCAGCCGGAACGAGTGGTACGCTCCGCCCTGGCCGCCAGCTGCAAAAACAGGCCCATGTCCGTATACGGCCCGGCGATGAACGCTTTCTGGCTGATGACCCGGCTCTTGCCCCAGGATCCGGTATTGCATCTGACCTACCGGATGAAGAAAAAAGGGGAATGCAGATGCGCAGACCCCGGAAAGGACTGCCAGACAGAATGAAAAAAGACTCCGGAAAAACACGCAGAAAGAAAAAGGGGGAGAAGGGATATCTGGCCTCTCAGAAAAAGGTGGCGTCCTTACGGACTGCGTTCCTGTTTGGGATTTCACTGGCTATTTATCTGACCGGATATTTTTCAACGGGCTCCAACGAGAACCTTCTGACCATTGTGGCGGTGCTGGGCTGTCTTCCTGCGGCCCGCAGCGCGGTAAACCTGATTATGCTCCTGCGCTATCACGGCATTTCGGAAGGGGATTTTCGGAAGATTTCCGAACATACGCAAGGCTGCGCCGTCCTGGCGGACCTGGTGTTTACCAGTTACGAAAAAAATTTTGAAATCCATCATATGGCGTACCGGGCCGGATATCTGTTAGGCTACACCGCCAATCCTGCCTGCGACGGGAAGGCCTGCGAAAAGCATCTGCACAATCTGTGCGCGCAAAACGGGCTGGGGGACGTAAAAATTACCATCTTTTCCGAACTGCCCAAGTACCTGCGGCGGCTGGACCAGGTCCGGGAGCTTTTGGAGGACAAAGAACCGGCCGGGGAAGAGACAGAAAACGGCACGAAAGCGGAGCAAGTCTGCGCCCTGATGCAGGCCGTTTCTTTGTAGACGGAGGAAGGCGATGCGTCAGATTACCATCCGCAGCAACGAAGCCGGCCAGCGGCTGGACAAGTTTCTGCAGAAATATATGAAGGAAGCCCCGGCGTCCTTTTTCTATAAAATGATGCGTAAAAAAAACATCCTGCTTAACGGCAAAAAGTGCGCCGGAAGCGAAAAGCTTGTGCAGGGAGATTGCATCCGGCTGTATCTGGCGCAGGAAACGCTGGAAAAGTTCGGCGCCCCGGCAGCGGGGAAAACGGATCTGTCCCCTTATGAAAAAGCCTATAAGGCCGTCGGGCCCCTTCCCGTTTTATGGGAAAATGAGCATGCGCTGGCAGTTGACAAGCCCGTCGGGCTTTTAAGCCAGAAAGCCCGTCCCGGGGATCTTTCCCTAAACGAGTGGCTCATCGGCTATCTCCTTCAAAAAGGGGACGTTTTTGCGGAAGAACTTTCCACCTTCCGTCCCTCCGTCTGCAACCGGCTGGACCGCAATACCAGCGGTATTGTCCTGTGTTCCAAAAGCCTCCTTGGTTCCCAGGAGCTCACCGAAGCCATCCGGGAAAAGTCGGCCCGGAAATTTTACCGGATGCTGGCAGGCGGACGTCTGGAAAAGGGGGGCGTTTTTGAAGGATGGGAGAAAAAAGATACTTCCTTAAACCAGGTACGGATCCTGAAAACGCCCCAAAAGGGGGCCCAGAGAATCCGGACACGGATCCGTCCCCTGGTTACCGGGAATCTGCCGGGAGTGGGGCCGGTCACTTATGCGGAAGCGGAGCTGTTTACCGGGAAAACCCATCAGATCCGCGCTTCTTTGGCCGCCATGGGACATCCTTTGCTGGGAGACGCCAAATACGGCGGGATACGGACGGAGGTCCTGGAAGGATACGGCGTTTTGGGACAGATGCTGCACGCTTGCCGGGTGGAATTTGACGACAGCCTGCACCCGGACCGGGCAGGGGTTTGCGGACTGACGCTGACGGCCCCGCTGCCGCAGCCTTTTGAACGGATCCTTGCGGCATTGAAAGACAAAAAAGACATCGAGGTAAACTGACCATGGCGACCTGGAGTTCCAGAGGCCTCCGGGGTTCCACCCTGGAGGATTTGATCAACCACACCAATGAAAAATACCGGGAACACAAACTGGCCCTGATCCAGAAAATTCCAACCCCCATTACGCCGGTGCAGATCGATAAGGAAAGCCGTCATATTACGCTGGCCTATTTTGACCAGAAAAGTACGGTGGACTATATCGGGGCAGTGCAGGGGATCCCCGTCTGCTTTGACGCCAAGGAATGCGCCCAGGATACCTTCAGCCTGCAGAACATCCATGCCCACCAGGTGGAGTTTATGGAAAGTTTTGAGCAGCAAAAGGGAATTGCGTTTTTCCTTCTCTATTACACCCACCGGGATCTTTTTTATTACCTTCCTTTCGCACGGCTGAAGCAGTTTTGGGACAGGGCGCAGGCGGGAGGGCGCAAAAGCTTCCGCTTTGACGAGCTTTCCCCGGAATTTTTCCTGCCCAGGAAGCAGGGGGTCTATGTGCCCTATCTGGATATGCTGCAAAAGGATCTGAAACAGCGGGAAGAAACATAAGGAGCAAAAGAGGAGGAAAACGGCATGGAATCAAAGAAGGGAAGCCTGACCACCCTGTGCCATCTGGAACAGGACGGGAAGTGGCTGATGATGCACCGGATCAAAAAAGAGCACGATGTGAACCGGGACAAATGGATCGGCGTAGGGGGACATGCAGAGGCCTATGAGAGCCCGGAGGACTGCCTTTTGCGGGAGGTGGAGGAAGAAACCGGCCTGCGGCTGACTTCATACCGTTTCCGGGGGCTTGTGACCTTTGTCCTGCTGGGGGAGGAAACCCAGTATATGTGCCTGTATACGGCTGACCGGTGGGAAGGGAAAATGGCGGAAACCTGCCGGGAAGGGGTGCTGGAATGGGTGGAAAAAGAAAGGGTGCCTTCCCTGAACCTGTGGGTGGGGGATCTGGTCTTTTTCCGGCTGCTGCAGCTGGATTACCCGTTCTTTTCCCTGAAGCTGACCTATGACAAAGATGAGCTGGCAGAATGCGTCCTGGACGGCCGTCCTCTGGACGTTGGACGGTTCCTGAAAGGGGAGGAGTCATTTTGAGCGCGGCAGAGTATCTGGATATCGTGGACGAATCCGGCGAACCCGTAGGAAGGACAAAGGAGCGCAGCCTGGTGCACAAAGACGGGGACCTGCACCGGACTTCCCACGTATGGATCGCCCGCAGGAAGAAAGGGCGCCTGCAGCTGCTTTTGCAGAAGCGCAGTCAAAACAAGGATTCCCATCCGGGCTGTTATGACATTTCCAGCGCCGGACATATTCCCGCAGGGGCAGGATACGTGGACAGTGCCCTGCGGGAACTGAAAGAAGAGCTGGGGGTGGAGGCAAAAGCCGAAGAACTGGAATGCTGCGGCGTCCGCAGGATCCGCTGGGAGGGCCGGTTTTACGGGAAGCCTTTTTTGGACAACCAGGTCAGCCGGGTATACGTGCTGTGGAGAAATCTGGAACTTTCCCAATTTTGCCTGCAGGCCAGCGAGATCGAAGAAGTACGCTGGGCGGATCTGGAAACCCTTTTGGAAGAGGTGGAAGGAAATGCGATTCCCCACTGTATTTTTCCAAAGGAGCTTTCCCTGGTGAAAAAAAAGCTGGAAGAAGAGACGGCTTTTCCCGTCCTGCCCGCAAAAGAAGGGGACCTGGAAAACTTCCTCCTTCTGGAAAAAACAGCCCTTCAACAGCTCGGCCCCCAAAAAAGGGACTGGTATGTGACGGACGGTCCGGATTTCTTCAGGCGCCATTTAAGCAGGGAGGGCGCCCTCCTGAAAATCCCCTGCGGAAAGCGGCTGGCCGCCTTTTTGGCCCTGCGCTTTCCGGAAGATGCGCAGGATTCCCTCTTCCCCTACGCCCTGCAATATGCGAAAGTACCCAAAGAAGACCGGCCGTTTTGCGCCCACATGGAATCCGTGGCCGTTCATCCCGATTTTTACGGCAACGGCCTGATGGAAAAGCTGCTCCGGGAAGGCGCTGCTTTGGCCGAAAGGAAGGGGATGCGCCATCTGATGGCCACAGTGCATCCGGATAACCGTTTCAGCCGGGAAAACTTTGAAAAGGCGGGTTTTTTCCCCTTGACGCAGACGCGCAAATACGGCGGGCTGCGCAGGCTGATTTATTACCGGCCCGCCGGCGAACCCGGCAGCTGTCAACAGCCGCGGAAAGGTTGACAGAACGGGTGGAATCGTGTATACTAATCGGGATTTCATATGATAATACGGTAGCACGCTAAAGTGCCTTGCAAAAAAGGGAGGTTCGCTGTGACCATGGACAAATCTTTGCTTCATACGCCGGAAGGGGTACGGGATATTTATGGAATTGAATATGCCAGGAAATTACTGATCGAACAGCGTCTGCATGAAGCAATCCATCTGTACGGATATCAGGATATCCAGACCCCCACATTCGAATTTTTTGATGTTTACAGCCGGGAAATCGGCACGACCCCGTCTTCCCAGCTGTACAAATTTTTCGATAAGGAAGGCAATACCCTGACCCTGCGGCCGGATTTCACCCCTTCCTGCGCCCGCTGTGCGGCCAAATATTTTATGGACGAGACAAAGCCCATCCGCCTGACCTATTCGGGAAGCGCTTTTACCAATACGTCCAACCTGCAGGGAAAACTTAAAGAAGTGACCCAGATGGGCGCGGAGCTGATTATGGAGCCTTCGGTGGAAGCTGACGCCGAGATGATCAGCCTGGTCATTGAAGCCCTGCGCAGCTGCGGACTGACCAGTTTCCAGATCGCGGTGGGCGAGGTGGAATATTTCAAGGGGATCTGTTCCCAGGCCGGGCTGAAGGAGGAGACGGAGCTAAAGCTGAGGGACTATATTAACGCGAAAAACTATTTCGGCGCAAAGGAACTGCTGGAGGGCAGCAAAGTGCGCCGGGATTACGCGCAGGTGCTGCTTCGTCTGGCGGATACGGTGCTTGGCGCCAGCGACCTGGCGGAAGCCAGGCAGATGGTGGACAACGAAAGATCCCTTCTGGCCATTGAACGGCTGGAACAGCTGGAACAGGTCTTAAAAAAATACGGGGTGGACAAATACGTTTCCTTTGACCTGGGCCTTCTGGGAAAATACAATTACTATACCGGGGTGATCTTCAAAGGATATACTTACGGCGTGGGGGACGCGGTGGTAACCGGGGGAAGGTATGACCATCTGCTGTCCCATTTCGGGAAAAACGCTCCCGCCATCGGTTTTGTCATTGTGGTGGACGATCTGATGGAGGCTTTGACCCGGCAGGACTTAAAGCCCCCGGTGCCCAGGGAGGGAGCCCTTATTTTCTATGAAAAAGAAGGGTTTGACGCGGCCCTGGCCAGAGCAAACGAGCTGCGAAACAAAGGCGTTCCGGCGGAGCTGATGCCCGTGCCGGAAAACAAGAGCGGCTATCATGTCTATGAAAAAGGATGGCACAGCAGCGTTTTTTTGATCCACAGGGACGGAAGCTGCGAACGGCTGGACGGATGAGGAGTGGCGGCAACATGGAAGAGAAAAGATACCTGACCTTTGCGCTGACGAAGGGAAGGCTGGCAAGCAGGACGCTGGAGCTGCTGGAGCAGGTGGGAATTACCTGTGAGGAAATGAAGGATAAAAATTCCAGGAAACTGGTCTTTGTCAACGAGGAGCTGAAACTGAAATTTTTCCTCGCCAAAGGGCCTGACGTACCCACCTATGTGGAATATGGTGCGGCGGACATCGGGGTGACCGGCAAGGACGAGCTTTTGGAAGAGGGCCGCAGGGTCTATGAAGTGCTGGATCTGGGGTTTGGAAAGTGCAGGATGTGCGTCTGCGGGCCCGCAAAAGCCCGGGAACTGCTCAAACACCACGAAATGATCCGGGTGGCCACCAAATATCCGGTGATTGCAAAGGACTATTTTTACAATCAGAAATTTCAGACCGTGGACATCATTAAATTAAACGGTTCCGTGGAACTGGGGCCCATTGTGGGCCTGTCCGACGTTATCGTGGATATTGTGGAGACGGGCGGCACGCTGCGGGAAAACGGGCTGGAGGTGCTGGAGGAAATCTGCCCCCTTTCCGCCCGGATGATCGTCAACCAGGTAAGTATGCAGATGGAGACGGAACGGATCAAGGAAATTATTTTGCGGCTGCGTCAGAAGCTGTCGTAAAACGCTTCGGCATGGAGGGAAAGATTGAAAAATGTGCCCGATGGCCCATTTTTCAATCGACAGTTTTGCGTCGGGGCGCCGCAAAACTGTTATGATCGCAGCCGAAAAATCACATACGCGATTTTTCGGCGCGGTCGGAGCAAAAAGCGCTCCGACATGGAGGGAAAAATGAGAATTATCCGGCTGACTAAGGAGAGCAGGAACAATCTTTTGGGGGATTTGCTGCAGAGAAGTCCCAATTATTACGGGCAGTATGAAAAAACGGTGGCGGATATCGTCGGGCAGGTAAGAAGCAAAGGGGACGAGGCGCTGTTTTCCTATACGGAACAGTTTGACGGCTGCCGGCTGACCCCGGAGACGGTGCGCGTGACGCAGGAGGAAATCGAGGAGGCCTGCGCCCAGGCGGATCCCGAATTTTTAAAGGTGATGGAGGAAAGCGCAAAAAACATCCGGCGTTTCCATGAAAAGCAACTTAGAAACAGCTGGTTTGACGCACGTCCCGACGGGACGATCCTCGGAATGAGAATCCTGCCCCTGGCTGTGGCGGGGGTCTATGTACCGGGCGGGAAGGCAGCCTATCCGTCCAGCGTGCTGATGAACGTGATCCCGGCGAAAGTGGCGGGCGTGCCCAAAATCATTATGACCACGCCCCCCGGCCGTGACGGGCGGGTGAACCCGGGAACCCTGGCGGCTGCCAAAGTGGCGGGGGTGGATGAAATCTACCGCGTGGGCGGGGCCCAGGCTGTCGCAGCCATGGCTTTTGGAACCGAAAGCATTCCCAGGGTGGACAAGATCACCGGACCCGGCAATATTTTTGTGGCCCTGGCAAAACGGGCATGCTTCGGTTATGTGAGCATCGATTCCATTGCGGGCCCCAGTGAAATTTTGGTAATCGCGGACGAGACGGCCAATCCCCGCTATGTGGCGGCGGATCTTTTGTCCCAGGCAGAACATGACGAGCTGGCCAGCGCCATTTTAATCACCACCAGCGAACAGCTGGCCAACGAGGTTTCCAAACAGGTGGACGGATTTCTGGAAACCCTTTCCCGGCGGGAAATCATCCAAAAATCCCTGGACCGTTACGGCTACATCCTGCTGGCGGATTCGCTGGAAGAGGCGGCCGAAGCCGCAAACGAGATCGCTTCCGAACATCTGGAAATCCTGACCCAAAATCCCTTTGAGCTGATGACCAAAATCCGGAATGCGGGCGCGATTTTCTTAGGGGAGCACTCCAGCGAACCTTTGGGGGATTACTTTGCAGGGCCCAACCACGTCCTTCCCACCAACGGTACGGCACGGTTTTTCTCTCCTTTAAACGTGGATGATTTTATCAAAAAAACCAGTATTATTTCCTATTCCAGGGACGCGCTGAAAGCAGCGCACGAAAAGATCGAACGCTTCGCCCGTCAGGAAGGGCTTACCGCCCATGAAAATTCCATCCGGGTTCGGTTTGAGGAAGAAGGGAGGAACGGCTGATGAGCGAAAGGATCGGTTCCATCCAAAGAAAGACGAAGGAAACGCAGATTGACGTACGGATCGGTCTGGACGGGAAAGGAACGTTCGGGGGACAGACTGGAATCGGATTTTTTGACCACATGCTTTCCGGCTTTGCCCGCCACGGCTTTTTCGACCTGGAGGTGTCGGTAAAAGGGGATCTGGAGGTGGACGGCCACCATACGGTGGAGGACACCGGTATTGTGCTGGGACAGGCCATTGCGGACGCTTTGGGGACGAAAGAGGGAATCCGGCGCTACGGACATTTCCTGCTGCCCATGGACGATGCCCTGGTGCTGTGCGCAGTGGACCTGTGCGGCAGGCCCTACCTGAATTTCGATTATACCTTCCCCACGGAAAAAATCGGGGATTTGGATACCCAGCTGATCCGGGAATTTTTCTATGCCCTGTCCTGGTCGGCGGGAATGAACCTGCATATCAAAGTACTGGACGGGATCAACAGCCATCATGTGGCGGAGGCGGTGTTTAAGGCCTTCGGAAAGGCACTGGATGCAGCCGTGTCCAAAGAACCCCGGGTAACGGGGGTATTGTCCACGAAAGGAACGTTATAACATGAACCCTGTAAATGCGAAAAAACTGATGCCCTGCCTGTATCTGTATCAGAAACGTGCGGTGGCGGGCCCCACAGACCGGCGGGAAGTGAGTTTAAACCCGTCAGGACTGGCGGAAAACTACAGTCTTGGCGAATGCGACCGCCTGTATGTGATGGATCTGTCCGAAACGGACCAGGAGCAGGAAGAGGCCATGGATATCCTGCGGGAAATCTGCGCCGCCGCAGTGGTCCCCGTAGTAGGCGGCGGCCGGATCCGCCGGATGGAAGACGTGAAAAAACTGCTGTACGCAGGCTGCAGCCAGGCGGTGCTGGATCTGTCGAAGGAAGAACAGGCCGCCGTCCTGGAAGAAGTATCCCTGAAATTCGGGAAAGAAAAAATCATCGCAGCGGCGGAAGGGCCGGAGCAGATCCTAAAAAAGCAGCAGGAAATCGCTGCTTTTGCATCCGAGGTTTTCCTCTTTCACGGGGCGGGGGGAAGGGAAGCCTCCCTGGTTTCCCCGGTGCCGGTGACCCCTTTTTTGCCGGAAGTTTCCCTGGACAAGATCATGGAAATGCTGGCGCTTCCAAACATCGGCGGCCTGTCCGGCCAGGTGGTCACGGAAAACGCGGACAACATTGGAGCGATAAAAAAACTGTGTCTGGAAAACGGGATTTTTGTGACGCAGTTTAGACCTTTGTATCGGTTTTCCGATTTTAAAACCGGCCCGGACGGCCTGGTCCCCGTGGTGGTGCAGGATGCGAAAACGGACGCGGTGCTCATGGTGGCCTATATGAATGAAGAGGCCTATGAACGCACCATAGAGGGCGGGAGGATGACCTACTACAGCAGAAGCCGCCGGTCTTTGTGGCTGAAAGGGGAAACCAGCGGCCACTATCAGTACGTACATTCCCTGACCGCAGACTGCGATATGGATACCATCCTGGCCAGGGTTACCCAGGTGGGGGCGGCCTGCCATACCGGTTCCTACAGCTGCTTTTTCAATGAAATTTTAAGCCGCAGCCAGAAAGCGGGGCAGCACAATCCGCTGAAAGTGTTCGAAGAAGTGTTCTCGGTGATTGAAGACAGGAAGATCCATCCCAAAGAAGGTTCTTATACCAATTATCTCTTCGAAAAAGGGATCGATAAAATCCTCAAAAAAGTGGGGGAGGAGGCCACGGAGATCGTGATTGCGGCCAAAAATCCCAATCCCAACGAGATAAAATACGAGATTGCGGATTTCCTCTATCACATCATGGTGCTTATGGCGGAAAAAGGAGTTACCTGGGAAGAGATTACGGAAGAACTGGCGAAACGGTAATGGAAAGAAGGATATGTTGTGCAGTTTCCCTTGGGATATCTGCTTTTGGGCAGTGCCGCGGCACTGCCCATTGTCGTTTCCGGACAGCAATCGGCGGAAAGCGGAATTGATTGACATAAATTTATTATGTCAATCAATTTGACTACCACAGGCAGGCCCTGCCACCCATAGGGGATTTTCGAAGGAAGGGTGTCCCCCGTGTTTGACCGCATTGACCCGGATATTTTCTTAAGAAAACAGACACGGCCCGCATTTTTGTCTTTTCGAAATCATAGGGTATAGAAAGGAATTGCCAAATTTGTTTACATAAATAAATTATGTAAACAAATTTTCACGGAATGAATCGGAGGGTCGCCATGACGGATCTGGAACGAAAGCTGCAGCTGACAAGACTTTTGCGGGAAGAAAGCGCCATCAACCGGATGAAGATGAAAAACCGGGAAGAAATCCTCTATGGGAATCCAAAAGCGGTGCTGGGAAAAGAGGAAATGCCGCTGGTCTATGACGGCCCTCTGGAAAAAGAAGGATACGGACAGCTATCTTTTAGTTCTTCGGGACGCTCCCTGTTTGGGCTGCGGCTGGCTTTGGCCCTTGTCCTGTTCGGCGCGGTAGTCTATATGGATAAAGCGGGGACCATGCTGGGAGAAACTCCCGCAGCCCAGGTGATCGCCAGACAGGTGACCGTTTCCTCGGAGGAAAAACTCCGGGACTTTTTCGGACAGTTCGCAGGGCAAGGCGTGGAGGAATCTTTTGAATAAACGGGATTGCACAATAAACAAATGAAAAAATGATAAAAAATTCTTCCAAATCCTTTCGGGATATGGTACGCTTAACGTGTAAATTTTAACCGGATTCAGGAAAGGAAGGGGATGAAATGAACAGGTATCGTTACATTTTGGGAACTTTGTTGGTGCTGCTTTCCCTGGTGTGCTTCGGATGCGGGAAGGAAAAAAACAGCGGGATTTTTGCCCTGGAAGATCTGGTGAATGAAGAGGGGGAATTTCAATATCGGGATATTCCCTTTGGAAGCCCTTATGAAGAAGTCATTTCCCAGATCCCCATGGATTTTGAAACGATGGACGTAGTGGATTCTGCGGCGGTAACTTGCTATTCCAATGAAAGCTTTGATTTCTATGGGTGCGAGGCGTCCCTTTTCCTGGACTTTACAGAAGACAAACTGCTAAAGACGGTAAGGGTACAATTTAAGCAGGAAAAAGCGGATGAGGAGCAGTTTAGCGAAATATTTAACGAAATAGCGGATGATTTGACAGAACTGTACGGGGAAGCAGAAATCAGTAGCGGCGAAGGAGATATTTTTTCGTCGGAAACTCATTCCTGGGACAAAGGAAATACCCGTTTGCAGGCGGTTTTATTAAAAACGGAAACAGGTGTCAGCGGGGTCATCGGACTATTTAAAAATAACTGAAGCATCTTACAAAAAA
>CALWGP010000004.1 GCA_944380095.1 uncultured Lachnospiraceae bacterium
CAGCAAGGGACTTGCGAAAAGGACGCCGGGACGGTATACTGAATTGACGAAACAGACGAAAAAGAAAGACGTCGGAGCGATTTTTGCTCCGATATGGAGGAGAAAATGAAAGCGGGATGGAAAAAGTTTCTTGGACTTGCCGTGGCCTTTTTTTGCTTTTGCATTATGGGGGAAGGCACGGTGCTGGCAGCTTCCCAGGGGGGTGGTCATACGGTGACGCCCTTAACTGCGGCCATGGTTGCCGCATGTCCGGTGTCCGTTTATGCGCAGGCGGACGGGACGGACGAAGCAGGAAAGCTGGAAACAGGACAGGTAGTCAATGTTTGCGGCCTGGCGGACAGCGGACGGTATGAGATCGTTTACGGCATGGGGATTTGTTATGTGGACGCGGCCAATATGACGGAGGTGCCGGTGGATACTGCGATGAAGGATGCGCTGGCGGCGCAGGCGGAGGCGATCCGCCAGTATGCGGCCGCGCAGGCCCAGGCAGCGGCGCAGCAGGCAGCCCAGGCGGCGCAGCAAGCAGCCCAGGCAGCCGCAGCCGCGCAGCAGCAGGCGGCCCTTCAGAACGCGGCACAGAATGTTGTGCCGGGCAGCGGGAACCTGATCTTTGTGGGGGATTCCCGCACCGGGCAGATGGGCAACGCGGTGGGCGGGCCTGCCGCCTGGCCCGGGACGGCCTTTGTATCCTGCTACGGGGGCGGGGTGGAGTGGCTGTCCACCCCCCAGGCGAAAAAGGACATCGATCAGTACGTGACGCCGGGTTCCGTGATCATTATCAACTACGGGGTCAACGACCTGTCCAAACATAATGAATACATCGCTGTCATCAACCGCTACAGCCAGGAGTGGCGCAGCAAGGGGGCGACGGTATTTTTTGCCACGGTAGGGCCCGTGGGGGAAAACCAGTACGGAAAGCGCAACTGGGCGGTGGAGTATTTTAACAACCAGCTGGCCGGGAGGCTGGACGGGGGGATCGGACGGATCGACCTGTATGGTTATCTTACGGCGGCAGGGTATCAGACCACTTCGGACGGCCTGCACTACACCCCGGCTACCTATGCGGTCATGTTCCGGTTCCTGATGCAGAGCGTGGGCCGGGTGTGACGGTATGACAAAGCGATACGGCAATATCCGGGTTTTGCGGGTGCTGGCCTGCCTGGCCGTCCTGATTACCCATCTGGCCCCCAAAATGGGAGCCCAGGGGCTTGCGGCAGACCTGGCCAATCTGGGCGCGTCAGGGGTTTACCTGTTTTTTCTGATCAGCGGCTTTCTGGCGTGCGCAGAACGGATGCAGGAAAAAGGGGGGATTGCCATATATTACATCAAACGGGCCTTTCGGATCCTTCCTTTGTATTATGCGGTGGTCCTTTACAACATGGCGCTTCACGGGCTGGTTTTAAAGGATGTCCCGCCGGATCCCGGCGGGCTGTACTGGCTGCGGTACTTTTTTTGCACCAACGCCTTCCTTCCTGCGCCGGACAACTTCTGGGGGAATCTAAGCGCCACCTGGACCGTCAGCCTGTTTATGGCCTTTTACCTGTGCGCCCCTTTTCTGAAAAAAGCGGTGCGGGACGTAAAGAGCGGGATCCTATTGTATCTGGCCGCGGTGGCCCTTCGTTACCTGTGGGCCGGACTGGGACTGTCTTCTTATATGATGTTTTTTCATTACCTGCACTTTTTTGTGCTGGGTATGCTGGTATGGCAGCTGGGACAGCTGGGAAAGATTCGCGGCACAGTGGACGCGGCAGCAGTGGCCGCGTCGGTGTGGCTGGTTTTGGCTGCGACAGGACAAAAGGTGGATCCTTTCCTGCCCTGGAGCTGGCTGTTTGCCGGGATCACCCTGTTGACCGACGGTTTTTTTGCACAAAAGCAAGACGCAAAAAAAGGGACGGGACTGCTGCAAAAGGGGATCAGTCTGCTGGATTCCTATTCCTATTCCATCTACCTGGTCCATGCGGTGGTGCTGGATGCAGTGGAGATGCTGGCGGCACATATTTTCCTGCCGGGGCCGGCTGTCCTGGCCCTGACCCTTTCGCTGACTGCGGCCGGCTGTCTGGCGGCCCGCTTTCTGGTGGAACGGCCCGCCCAAAAGTTGGGAAGAAGGCTTGTGGACGCTGTCAGAATATGATACCATCGATGAAAGAGACCGCCTGTTTTGGATGAAGGCGGCACAACGGAGAGGAGAACGGATATGATCAACAGACTGGTGGAGAAAATCAAAAAGACCGAAGCGCCTATCGTGGTGGGACTGGATCCGATGATGAAATTCATCCCGGAGCACATCAGGAAGGCGGCTTTTTTGGAATACGGGGAGACGCTTAAGGGGGCCGGGGAGGCCATCTGGCAGTACAACAAGGGGATTGTGGATGCGGTGTACGACTTAATCCCGGCGGTGAAGCCCCAGATCGCCATGTATGAGCAGTTCGGCATTGAAGGGCTGGTCGCCTTTAAAAAGACCGTGGACTACTGCAAGGAAAAGGGGCTTGTGGTCATCGGCGACGTAAAGCGCGGGGACATCGGCTCCACTTCCGAAGCCTATGCGGTGGCCCACCTGGGCAAGGTGGCTGTGGGAAGCCGGATGCTGCCTGCCTTTGACGAGGACTTTGCAACCGTGAACCCTTATCTTGGATCGGATGGGATCCAGCCGTTCCTGAAGGTCTGCAAGGAGGAGAAGAAGGGAATTTTCATCCTGGTTAAGACCTCCAATCCAAGCAGCGGGGAATTCCAGGACCGCCTGATCGACGGCAGGCCCCTGTATGAGATCGTGGGAGAAAAGGTGGACCAATGGGGCAGCCAGTGCATGGGAGAAGATTACAGCTATGTGGGCGCGGTGGTAGGCGCTACCTATCCGGAGATGGGGAAGGTGCTGCGCCGCCTGATGCCCAAATCCTATATCCTGGTGCCCGGATACGGGGCGCAGGGCGGAAAAGGCGCCGACCTGGTGCATTTCTTCAACGAAGACGGCCTGGGTGCGATCGTCAATTCCTCCAGGGGAATCATCGCCGCCTATCAGCAGGAAAAGTACGAAAAGTTCGGCGCCGCCAACTACGCGGATGCTTCCCGGCAGGCCGTGCTGGATATGAAAGAGGATATCGCACAGGCGCTGGCGGGCAGATAAGGGCATAAAAGGAGGTTTTGATCATGGAACAGTATAAGCAGGAATTTATTGAATTTATGGTGGACAGCGACGTCCTCAAATTCGGGGACTTTACGTTAAAGAGCGGGAGAAAATCCCCTTTCTTTATGAATGCCGGCGCCTATGTGACCGGGACACAGCTTCGCAGGCTGGGGGAATATTACGCGAAAGCCATCCACGACAACTACGGCCTGGATTTTGACGTGCTTTTCGGGCCCGCCTATAAGGGGATTCCCCTGACCGTGGCTACCACCATGGCCATCAGCGAGCTGTACGGCAAAGATATCCGTTACTGCTCCAACAGAAAAGAAGTCAAGGACCATGGCGATACCGGGATCCTCCTTGGAAGCAAGCTCAAAGACGGGGACCGTGTGGTGATTATTGAAGACGTGACCACTTCCGGAAAATCCATCGAAGAGACGTTCCCTATTTTAAAAGCCCAGGCGGATGTAGAGATCGTGGGCCTGATGGTATCCTTAAACCGTATGGAGAAAGGGCTTTCCACAGACAAAAGCGCCCTGGAAGAGATCCGGGAAAAATACGGCTTTGAAGCCAGGGCCATTGTTTCCATGGCGGAAGTGACGGAATATCTGTATCAGAAACCCTACAAAGGGAAAGTCTATATCGACGATGCGCAGAAGGCTGCCATCGACGCGTATTACGAGCAGTACGGCGCAAAATAGGAGGATTTTCCATGGAAGAAAAGATCTATAAGCTGATGTGCGGAAACGGGGCGCTCAACATTGCCGTGGGCATTGCGGTGATGGTTACCGGGATCGTCAGCGGCGTGCTCCTTATTGTCGGCGGCGCGAAGCTGCTGGCGGGAAAGAACCGGATCCTGTTTTAGGGAGGAAAAATGGCGCGCAGAGGTTATATTTTTACCGACAAAAAGGAATCGAAACAAGGGATTCTGTCTTCGGTCCTGGGGGCGCTGTCCTTGGCTTCGCTGATTGCAGCGGTGTATCTGACGTTTCAAAACCAGGGGGTCGCGCCCGTAAAGTACGGCGTTGTCGGACTTCTTTGCCTGATCTTTTCCGGGACAGGGCTGACCCTTGGCATTCTGGCCCGGATGGAAGAGGATAAGTTTTATCTGTTCGCCTGGGTGGGGATTGTGCTGAACCTGCTCACCCTGGCGGGCATCAGTTTTATTTTGTATGCGGGAGCGTATGGATTATGACAGTATTGGAAGAACGTTTTTCCCTGGCGGCAGAGCGGACGGGGCAGATCCCGTCCGAGGGCGCGCTGGGGAATGCTTTTGACGGCTTTTTTTCGGAAAACGCAGAGTATCTGGCCGTGATGGCGGAGGAATATGAGTGGATCCGCAAAGGAAGCTTACGGACGGCGGACTTAGAAGAGCTGAAACGGCATAACGAAATCTGCTTTATCGACCTGCTGGGGAAAAATTATGATACCAGCTATGCCAACCCGGCCTGGGCGGTCAAATGTTTGGGGGAGGAGTTCGGCCCCCTTTTAAGCGCGGTTTGCGCCGAGCTGCACAGCCTGCCGGCTTTTGTGTACGAGCAGGACCTGGAGTCGGTGGTGATCCGGATGGAGCTGTTTTTGGAGATCTACCAGGCTTTTGTCTGCGCAAAGCAGGAGAAAGACAGCCTGCCGGAGCGAAAAGAGATCCAGGAGATCTTTTACTGGTTTGCCAGCGACTATGCGGAAACCATGGCGGAAAAGTCTGTGGCGGATGCGGTGGACTGGGAGAGGGATTTTGCGAAAAAAATTGTGGAAGAAAGCGACCTGTCCGATCTAAGGTACCTGTTCTTTTACGGGGAATATATTGCGGACGACCAGTGGAAGATGGCACAGCATTTAAACAGCCTGTCCGGGGAAACCCTGCAAAAGATCGCGGATGCCTATACGGAAGGATTCCGGAAGGGATTTGAAGTGGCCGGAAAGCCGCTGGAGAAAAAAAAGAGCGTCAATATCCGGTATCCTGTGGGATTTGAACGTATGGTAAAGCTTGCCATGGAAAACTTCCGGAAGATGGGACTGGAACCCATCCTTTACCGGGCGCCGTCCAGTTTCCTGGAAGGACGCAGCGTCTATAAAAACGGTTATTTCGGGGCGGCGGTGAACCGGCAGTTCGACTATGACCACGACGATGACCAGGCCCTGTTTTTGGATAAAAAGTTTGTCCACCGCAAGCTGGAATGCCGGAAAAACGCCTGGGAAACCTACCGGGAAAAAGCGGCGCTGCATGCGGGGCCGGCTGTGATCGAGTGCTTCGGGGAACAGCCTTTTGAACCCGTGGGCAAGCCGGAGAAACTGCAGCTGTCCAAAGAACAGCAGAAGCTGTCCGTGGAGTACCGCAGCCAGGCGGGCATCCTGTCCAACCGCTATATCGACCCGGAGGAACGCAGCTTTACGATTATCGCCTTCCCGATTCCCCAGATCGGACCGGATTTTCCGGCGATTTTTGATGAAATTTTAAAGATCAATACATTGGATTCCGGACTTTATGAGACCATCCAGCAGCGCATCATCGACGTGCTGGACCGGGCGCAGTATATCAGGATCCGGGGGATGGGGGACAACCGTACCGATATGAAGGTAATGCTGCATTCCCTGAAAGACTCCGCAAGGGAGACCAATTTTGAAAACTGTGTGGCGGACGTCAATATCCCGGTGGGGGAAGTGTTCACCTCCCCGGTTTTAAAAGGGACGGAAGGGACGCTGCATGTGACAAGCGTCTATCTCAACGGCCTGCTCTACCGGGACCTTGAGCTGACCTTTTTAGACGGGATGATTTCGGACTATAACTGCAAAAATTTCGAAGACCCAAAGGAAAACCGCAAGCTTTTGGAAGATACGGTGCTGTTCCATCATCCGAGCCTGCCGCTGGGAGAGTTTGCCATCGGCACCAATACCACGGCCTATATGACGGCAAGACGGTTTGATATCAACGACAAAATGCCCATCCTTATTGCGGAGAAAATGGGCCCTCATTTTGCGGTGGGGGACACCTGCTACTGCCATGAGGAGGACCGGATGACCTACAACCCGGACGGGAAAGCGATTATCGCCCGGGATAACGAAGTGTCCGCCCTGCGCCGGGAAGATCCGCAGAAAGCTTATTTTAACTGCCATACGGATATTACCATTCCCTACGACGAGCTGGGGGAAGTGACCGCGGTGGCGGCGGACGGGACGCAGTACCCGCTGATCCGGGAGGGGCGTTTTGTCCTGGAAGGGGCGCAGGAACTGAACGTGCCGTTTTATTCTTGAAAGAAACAGTTGCATTAAAAAGACAAGTTTAGTACACTGTAGGGTGAAAAGTTTCGACAAAATGGAACCTACAAAAGGAAACCAGGAGGAGATCAGATATGGCACAGGTCAGTATCGTGATGGGCAGCGATTCCGATATGCCCGTTATGGCAAAGGCGGCGGAGATTCTGGACCGGTTCGGCATTTCCTATGAAATGCGGATCATTTCAGCGCATCGTATGCCGGATACATTTTTCGAATATGCAAAGACCGCGCAAGAGCGCGGCGTGAAGGTGATTATTGCGGGAGCGGGGATGGCGGCCCATCTTCCGGGCATGTGCGCGGCGCTTTTCCCCCTGCCTGTGATCGGGATTCCCATGCACACCACCTCCCTGGGCGGAAGGGATTCCCTCTATTCCATCGTACAGATGCCTTCCGGCATCCCGGTGGCTACGGTGGCGATTAACGGGGGAGCCAATGCGGGGATTTTGGCAGCCAAGATCCTGGCGGTTTCCGATCCTGCGCTTTTGCAGAAGCTGAAAGAATACAGCGAGGAAATGAAGGAAGGCGTCCTCAAAAAAGACGAAAAGCTTAAGGAGACGGGCTGGGCAAATTACGCAAAATAAGAGGAGCGGCTGCGTTGTGAGCGCACCGGGATAAGACAGGAGGATATATGGATTATAAGAGTTCTGGCGTGGATATTGAAGCCGGATATAAGTCGGTGGAACTGATGAAGGAGCACGTCAAAAAGACGATGCGTCCGGAGGTGCTTGGAGGAATCGGCGGATTTTCCGGCGCGTTTTCCATGGAAAAATTCAAGGGAATGGAAAAGCCCACGCTGGTTTCCGGCACGGATGGGGTCGGCACCAAGCTGAAACTGGCATTTTTGATGGACAAACATGACACGGTGGGGATCGACTGCGTGGCGATGTGCGTCAACGATATCGCCTGCGCCGGCGGGGAACCGCTGTTTTTCCTGGATTATATCGCATGCGGGAAAAATGTTCCCGAAAAGATCGCCCAGATTGTCAAAGGCGTGGCGGACGGCTGTCTCCAGGCACAGGCGGCCCTGATCGGAGGGGAAACTGCGGAGATGCCCGGTTTTTACCCGGAAGACGAATACGATCTGGCGGGCTTTGCGGTAGGCGTAGTGGACGAAAAGGACCTGATTACCGGCAAAGACCTCAAAGCCGGCGACGTCCTGATCGGGATGGCCAGCTCCGGCGTACATTCCAACGGCTTTTCCCTTGTGCGCAAAGTATTTGATATGACGGCGGAAAACCTGAATACCTACTATGACGAACTGGGCGCGACACTGGGAGAGGCCCTGCTTGCACCTACGAAGATCTACGTAAAAGCGCTAAAGGCCGTGAAGGAAGCAGGCGTTGTCGTCAAAGCCTGCAGCCATATTACCGGCGGCGGATTTTATGAAAATGTGCCCCGGATGTTAAAAGACGGCACCCGTGCCGTGATCCGCAAAGACAGCTATGAAGTTCCCGCCATTTTCCGCCTTCTGGCCGGATACGGGAACATTGAAGAAAAAATCATGTACAACACATACAACATGGGGATCGGTATGATCGTAGCCGTGGATCCCGCCGATGCAGACAGGACCATGGAAGCCATGCGCGCGGCCGGCGAGACCCCCTATGTGATCGGTTCCATCGAGGAAGGGGAAAAAGGAGTTACCTTATGTTAAAACTTCTGGTCTGTGTTTCGGGAGGGGGGACCAACCTCCAGGCGATTCTGGACGCAGTGGATTCCGGGAAGATTTCCAATGCCCGCGTGGAAGCGGTGATCAGCAACAACGCGGGCGCCTATGCCTTAAAGCGGGCGGAAGCAAAAGGAATTTTGGCCTGCTGCATTTCCCCGAAACAGTATGAAAGCAGGGAAGCGTTCAACCGGGCGCTGACGCAGAAGGCGCTGGAACTTTCGCCGGACCTGATTGTGCTGGCAGGTTTTTTGGTGGCGGTTCCGGAAGAAATGATCCGCGCTTTCGAAAACCGGATCATCAACATCCACCCGTCCCTGATCCCCTCTTTCTGCGGAGTGGGCTATTACGGCCTGCACGTGCATGAGGCGGTCCTTGCCCGCGGCGTAAAAGTGACGGGGGCTACCGTGCATTTTGTGGACTGCGGGATGGATACGGGACCGATCCTTCTGCAAAAGGCGGTGGAGGTCCGTCAGGACGATACGCCAAAGACCCTGCAGGAGCGCGTGATGGAAGAAGCGGAGTGGCAGATCCTGCCTAAGGCCATTGACCTGATTGCAGGCGGCAGGGTGACGATAGAAGAAGGAAAGGCGAAGATCCTATGAAGGTATTGATCGTGGGCAGCGGCGGCAGGGAGCATGCCATTGCCGCAAGCGTTGCCAGAAGCAAAAAAGTGGACCGGATTTACTGTGCGCCCGGCAATGCCGGAATCGGGCAGATCGCGGAGTGCGTGCCCATCGGCGCCATGGAGTTTGAGCGGATCCGGGACTTTTCCCTGGAAAAGGGCGTGGACCTGGTGATCGTGGGGATGGACGATCCCCTGGTAGGCGGGCTGGTGGACGTGCTGGAAGAAGCCGGGATCCGGGCGTTTGGACCGAGAAAGAATGCGGCGATCCTGGAAGGCAGCAAGGCCTTTTCCAAGGACCTGATGAAAAAATACGGGATTCCCACGGCAGCCTACGAGGTGTTTGACCAGGCGCAGGAAGCGCTGGACTATCTGCGCACCAAGGCAAAATTCCCCATCGTTTTAAAGGCGGACGGACTGGCCTTGGGAAAAGGCGTACTGATCTGCAATACGCTGGAAGAGGCGCAGGAGGGCGTATGCGCCATTATGACGGAACACCGGTTCGGGACGGCCGGGAACCGTCTGGTGATCGAGGAATTTATGACCGGCCGGGAAGTTTCCGTGCTCACCTTTACGGACGGCAGGACGATCCGCGTCATGTCTTCCGCCCAGGATCACAAGCGGGCTTATGACAACGACAAGGGACCCAATACCGGCGGAATGGGCACTTTTTCCCCGTCCCCTTTTTATACGCCGCAAGTGGACCGGTTTTGCAGGGAACATATTTATCAGGCCACGGTGGACGCCATGGCCGCCGAGGGAAGGCCTTTCCAGGGAGTTATTTTCTTTGGACTGATGCTGACGCCGGACGGCCCGAAGGTGCTGGAATACAACGCCCGTTTCGGCGATCCGGAAGCCCAGGTGGTGCTGCCCAGGATGAAGAATGACATGGTCGAGGTGTGCGAGGCCTGCATTGACCGGACGCTGGACCAGGTTGACCTTCGGTTTGAAGACAATGCGGCGGTCTGCGTAGTCCTGGCGTCGGACGGATATCCGGTAAAATATGACAAAGGATATCCCATCCGGGGACTGGAAGCGTTTGAAGGAAAAGACGGTTATTACTGCTTCCATGCAGGGACGAAACTGGCGGAAGACGGAAAGACGATCCTGACAAACGGCGGCCGGGTGCTGGGCGTGACGGCAAAGGGGGCGACGCTCCAAGAAGCCAGGGCCAACGCCTATCGGGCCACCGAATGGATTCATTTCGAAAACAAATATATGCGTCACGACATCGGGAAAGCCATTGATGAGGCGTGACCGCTTTGCAGCTGCAAAAGAAAGTAAAAGAGGGAAAATCGATGAAGAAAGAAGAAGGAACAAAGGATTGGATTTTTAAATTCACCACGGCGCTGGGAAGCGTCCTGGCAGCGGCCTTTTTGTTTGCGGCATCTCCCCTTTCCGTAGGAGCGGTGCCTCTCGGAAGCCAGCCCAGCGGGACCTCCGGCACGGTGAGTGAAGAAACGGACGGCGAAGAAGGCGCAGACAGCGAAGAGGGCACGGGAGAGGAAGGGGACGGCACGCAGGAAGCGGCTGCCGGCACCACCTCCGTTACCAGCGCTACCGTAACAGCCAGCAGCGTCAACGTCAGAAGCGATGCCACCACCAGTTCCAGCGTGGCGGGCCAGGCGACCAACGGCATGGAAGTGACCGTTACGGGGGAAAAGACCGACAGCGACGGTATGCTCTGGTATGCGGTCAGCTTTGACGACAACGGTACCACTGTGACCGGCTATATCCGTTCGGATTTTGTGGAGGCCCATGAAACGGAAGTTGTCCCGGAGACCCCTGCAGAGGAAACGGCTCCGACAGAGGAAGAACCCGCCCCGGAGGCTGCGCCTTCCGACGACTATTATGTACAGTATGAGGACGACGGAAGCGGGACAGGCACCAGCGCGTGGTATCTGCATGACAACGCCATGGGGACCCGCTATAAGGTGGAAGAGCTTTTAAGCGCGGAAGAAACCAACCAGCAAAACCAGGCCACCATGGAACAGCAGACCGGCAACCTCCGCCTGATTATCATTGTGATGGCGGTAGTGATTGTTGTGCTGATCGTTGTGATTACGATCTTTATCCTCAAGCTTCGCAGCGCTTATGAAGACGATTATGAAGATGAGGATGACGAGGAGGACGACGAGGAGGACGACGAAGAGGAAGAAGAACGCCGTCCGGTAAGACGCCGCTTCGGACGCACGGCTTCCCGCAGGACAGATCCGGACGATGACGAGGATGAGGAAGAGGACGAAGACGACGAAGAGGAAGACGAGGAAGAAGAGTCTCCCAGAAGACGGACGCTGCGCAAAACGACGGTGAAAAAGCAGACCCGCCGTTCCAGATACGCAGAGGACGAGGAAGAAGATGAGGACGACGATGACGACGAGGAGGAAGATGACAGGCGCGGACGCCGCAACAAATCCTCAAAGTCCGATAAGAACTGGCAGTCCAAAAACTTCCTGGACGACGATGACCTGGAATTTGAATTCCTGGATTTGAAATAAGACAAAAAGATCGGAAGAAACATAGAAAAATTTCGGGAGGGGCCGAAAGGAGCTGCCGGGCGGATTGCGGCGGTTCCTTGCGGCCCTGCCCCATTCCTGACGGGGAAGAAGGAACAAAAGATGTTGATCGAAATTGATTTTAACAGTGAGGAAGCATTGTATATCCAGCTGCGCAACCGGATTATCTTAGGCATCGCCACCAGCGAACTCAAAGAAGGGGACACGCTGCCCAGCGTAAGACAGCTGGCGGAAGACATCGGCATCAACATGCACACGGTCAATAAGGCATATACTGTTTTAAAACAGGAGGGATTCGTCCGGGTGGACAGGCGCCGGGGCGCTGTTGTGGCCATCAATGCGGACCGGATCCGTGATATTGACCAGGTGCGTCAGGAGCTGAAAGTGATCCTTGCCAAGGCAAGCTGTAAGAATATTTCCCGTCAGGAAGTGCATGCTCTGATTGACGAGATTTTTGAAGAATATGGAGGAATCTGAATTTATGCAGGCACAGTTTACGGAGAAGGCAAAAACTGCGCTGGAGCTGGCAAAAAAAGAGGCCAAGGGCCTGCGCCAAAGCTATGTGGGAACGGAACACCTGCTGCTTGGCCTTTTGCGGGAGAAAAGCGGGGTGGCTGCCAGGGTGCTTTTGTCCAACGGGGCAAAAGAAGAGGCCGTCCGGAATATGGTCCGTGACCTGATTGCGCCGGAGGGCGCAACAGCGGTTGCAGAAAGGGACGGTTTTTCCCCCAGGGCCGCAGAAATCCTGAAGGAAAGCCACCGGCAGGCAGAAAAAACGAGAAGCGCCATGACCGGGACGGAACATATCCTTCTGGCGATTTTGTCCGACGCCGACAACGTTGCGGTGAGGATTTTAAATACCCTTTCCCTGCCTGTCCAGAAAATTTTCATGGATACCCTGTCTGCCATCGGCCAGGATACGGCGGCCCTGAAAGAAGAAATGAGCCGGAAACAGAAAAAGAAAGGCGGTACGGCGGCCCTGGACCAGTACAGCAGGGATCTGACCAAACTGGCAAGGGAGGGAAAACTGGATCCCGTGATCGGCCGGGATGCGGAAATTCGCCGCACCATCCAGATCTTAAGCCGCAGGACAAAGAACAACCCCTGCCTGGTAGGGGAACCGGGCGTGGGGAAAACCGCCATTGTGGAGGGACTGGCGTCTAGGATTGTGGCGGGGGAAGTGCCGGATACGGTAAAAGGCAAAAGAGTGCTGATGCTGGATCTGTCGGGGATGATTGCGGGCAGCAAGTACCGGGGCGAATTTGAGGAACGGATTAAAAAAGTCATCCGGGAAGTGACGGAGGACGGGAACGTGCTTTTGTTCCTGGATGAGCTGCATACCCTGATCGGCGCCGGAGGGGCGGAAGGGGCCATAGACGCTTCCAACATTTTAAAGCCCTCCCTGGCCAGGGGGGAAATCCAGATGATCGGCGCCACCACCCTGGAAGAGTACCGGAAATATGTGGAAAAAGATGCCGCCCTGGAACGCAGGTTCCAGCCGGTAACCGTAGAGGAGCCTACGGAAAAAGAGGCGGAAGAAATTTTAAAGGGCGTGGCGTCACGCTATGAGGCGCATCACAACGTGTCCATCCTGCCGGAAGCGCTTGAGGCCGCAGTGAAGCTGTCCAACCGCTATATCAGCGACAGAAGGCTTCCGGATAAGGCCATTGACCTGATGGACGAGGCGGCTGCGGCAGTGCGCCTGCAAAAGACACAGGCGCCGGAAGAACTGAAGAAACTGCAGGAAGAGGGAAAAGACCTGGACGGGCAGATCGAACGTGCGGTCCGAAAAGGGGATATTTCCCTGGCCAGACAGCTGAGCCGGCAGCAGGAGGCGCTTTTGAACCGGTATGAAAAGGCCCTGGGCAGACAGGAAAAGAAACAGGAAAAGCAGGCTTTGGAAGTGACTGCGCAGGATATTGCCGGGGTGGTTTCGATCTGGACGAAGATCCCGGTCAGCAGGCTGACGGAAAAGGAAGGGGAGCGCCTTATGCGCCTGGAATCCACCCTGCACAAACGGGTGATCGGGCAGTCGGAAGCCGTGACGGCAGTGGCCCGGGCGATCCGGCGGGGACGCGTGGGACTGCAGGATCCCGGACGGCCCATCGGTTCTTTTTTGTTCCTCGGACCGACGGGCGTGGGAAAGACGGAACTTTCCAAGGCGCTGGCAGAGGCGGTATTCGGTTCGGAAAACGCCCTGATCCGGGTGGACATGTCCGAATATATGGAAGGCCATTCGGTTTCCAAGATGATCGGCTCCCCTCCGGGCTACGTGGGATTTGACGACGGCGGCCAGCTTTCCGAAAAGGTGCGGCAGAATCCTTATTCCGTGGTGCTGTTTGATGAAATCGAAAAGGCCCATCCGGATGTGTTCAATATCCTTTTGCAGGTGCTGGACGACGGACATATTACGGATTCGAAGGGACGGAAGGTCAGCTTTAAAAATACGGTGATTATTATGACCTCAAACGTGGGCGCACAGAGGATTGTGGAGCCGAAAAACCTGGGCTTTTCCGCGGGCGGGGACGCGCAGAAAAATTACGAACGGATGAAATCCGGAGTGATGGAAGAGGTAAAACGCCTGTTCAAACCGGAGTTTTTGAACCGGATTGACGAAGTGATGGTCTTCCATCCCCTGACCAAGGAAGAGATGAAACAGATTATTACCCTGCTGGCAGAAAACCTGGTCCGCCGCTGCCGGGAGCAGATGGGAATCCGCCTGACCCTAACCCCTGCCCTGAAGGAAGAAATCGTGGAAAAACACAGCGACCTGAAAATGGGGGCGCGCCCTTTGAAACGGGCGCTCCAGACCATGGTGGAGGACGCTTTGGCAGAGGAAATCCTCTCCGGCCGGATCAAGACCGGCGACAGCGTAAGCGCGGGCTGGAGGGAAGGACATGTGGTCTTTCGGGTAAAAGTACAGTAGAACAACAGCCCGGAATATGGTATACTGATTTTACCCAATAAAAAGCATACGGCCCGTACAAAAGCGCGGGCAGGAGGACAAAAGAATGGCAGCAGTAACAGAACTCATCAGGACGGAAAGCGACGGCAGCTTAAGCTTCGGGAATCATCGGCTTTCTGCAAAGGCCAAAAAAGAGGATTTCGAAAACGGAGGGGATCTGTACAAGGTAAAGACCTACCGGGAGATCACCAAGCTGGAAAGGAACGGCATGTTTGTTTACGAGTCGGTCCCGGGGACCAGCGTGGGACATTTCAGGGAAGATGAGAACGGGATCTCGTTTTTGGTGGAAGGCGACGAAGACGCGCAGCTGACACTGGGACTGGAGGACGAATCGGAATACGGCGTGAAGGTAAACGGCCAGGATGCCGGCAGGGTATGCACCAACCTGGGCGGCAAACTGAGCATCAGCGTGGAGCTGGCCGGGGCCGGGGAAGTGAAAGTAGAGATCACCAGATAAGATGGCAAAGGAAAAAATAAAAACCATGTATTTTTGCCGGGAGTGCGGTTATGAATCGCCCAAATGGATGGGACAGTGTCCTGCCTGCAGGGCGTGGAACTCCTTTACGGAGGAAAGCGTGACCGTCCGGGGAAGCAAAAATACGGCAAGACAGAGCGAGGCCGGCCCCCAAAGCCGGCCCGCTGTATTAAGCGAGATTGAACTGACCCAGGAGAGCCGTATCCTTACGGGGATCGGCGAGTTTGACAGGGTGCTTGGCGGGGGGATCGTGATGGGATCCCTGACGCTGGTAGGGGGGGATCCGGGAATCGGGAAATCCACGCTGCTTTTGCAGATGTGTCAGAAGCTGGCCCTGCAGGGACAGCGGATCCTCTATATTTCGGGGGAGGAATCCCTGCGCCAGATTAAAATGCGGGCGGAGCGTATCGGCCGGTTCGCGGATACGCTGAAGCTGTACTGCGAAACCAATTTAAGCCGGATTGAGGATGTGATCCGGGAGGAACAACCGCAGATTGTCATTATTGACTCCATCCAGACCATGTATCACGAAGAAGTGGGCGCAGCGCCCGGAAGCGTATCCCAGGTAAGGGAGTCTACCGGGATTCTTCTGCGGATGGCCAAGGGAATGGGCATATCCATTTTCATTGTCGGCCATGTGACAAAGGAAGGGACCGTGGCCGGTCCCAGGGTATTGGAGCATATGGTGGATACGGTGCTCTATTTTGAAGGGGACAGGCACGCGTCCTACCGGATTTTGCGGGGAGTGAAAAACCGTTTCGGCTCCACCAATGAAATCGGCGTGTTCGAGATGCGCCAGGAAGGGCTCGCAGAGGTGAAAAACCCTTCCGAATTTATGTTAAACGGACGCCCCAAGCAAGCCAGCGGTTCCGTGGTTTCCTGTTCCATGGAAGGGACGCGTCCCATCCTGACGGAGATCCAGGCGCTGGTCTGTCACAGCAATTTCGGGATTCCCCGCAGGCAGGCTACGGGGACGGATTTTAACAGGGTCAATCTTTTGATGGCGGTACTGGAAAAAAGGATGGGCCTTAGGATCGGGGAGTGCGACGCTTATGTCAATATTGCGGGCGGGATCAAAATCACGGAACCGGCCATTGACTTAGGGATCGTCCTGGCCATCCTTTCCAGCTTCCAGAACCGGCCGGTGCCGGAAGGACTGGTGGCTTTCGGGGAAGTGGGCTTAAGCGGGGAAGTACGGGCCGTAAGCATGGCACAGGCGCGGGTGAAGGAAGCGGAGAAGCTGGGATTTACGGCCTGCGTCCTGCCGGAGGTCAGCTTAAAGGGCCTGACGGAGAAACGGAATATCCGGCTGATCGGGGTGTCCGGTGTGGCGGATGTGGCCCGTCTTTTGATTCAGCCATTGTAATTTTGAAGGAATGATGCTACTATAATACTGTATTTGACAATTTGCGGCTGCCATATGGACGTTTTTGTCTGGCAGACCGCGTATTCAAAGGAGGAATGTTGAAATGAAAAAGTTTTTCAGCGTCGCCCTCGCAGCGATGATGGTCGTTTCCATGACGGCCTGCGGGACGACAAATGAAACCCCTGCTTCCACCGCCGCATCTACCGAAGAAGCAGTGAGCACGGAAGCTGCCGCAACCGAAGCGGCTGCGGAAGAAACGCAGGCTGCTGCGACGGAAGAAGCAACGGAAGCGGGCACCGAGGCAGCAGGCACAGGTGCAGCGTTAAAGATCGCCATTGTTTCCAGCCCTTCCGGCGTGGACGACGGATCTTTCAATGAGGATAACTACAACGGTATCCTCAGCTTTATCGAGAAGAACCCCGAAAGCACCGTTACCCCTGTCAAGGAGCCTACCGGCGACCCGGCAGCGGCTGTCCAGGCAGTATCGGATATCGTGGCGGATTATGACGCTATCGTATGCTGCGGTTTCCAGTTCGCGGGCATTGCCCAGGTAGCGCAGGACAACCCGGATGTGGATTTCATCCTGGTAGACAGCTTCCCCTCCGATGCGGAAGGCAATGAAGTGGAAGTAGACAACATCTACGCAATGCAGTTTGCGGAGCAGGAGAGCGGATTCTTTGCAGGTATGGCTGCAGCGCTGGAAACAACCACCAACAAGGTTGCAAGCGTGCACGGCATCGCTTATCCTTCCAACGTCAACTATCAGTACGGCTTTGAGTGCGGCGTGAAATACGTCAACGAAACCGAAGGAAAATCCGTAGAGATCGTAGAGATTGCTTCTTATGCGGGCACGGATGTGACCGGCGAAAATATCGGCGGCAACTACGTAGGTACTTTCGACGACGAAGCAACCGGTAAGGTAATCGGCAACGCCCTGATCGCAGAAGGCTGCGACATTATCTTCGTGGCGGCAGGCGCGTCCGGCAACGGCGTATTTACCGCAGCCAAGGAAGCGGAAGGCGTGAAAGTCATTGGCTGTGACGTAGACCAGTACGACGACGGCGCAAACGGCGACGCCAACGTGGTTTTGACCAGCGTTCTGAAAGTGATGCACTCCAATGTGGAGAGAGTCCTGGGCGAAGTCGCAGACGGCAGCTTTGCGGGCGGCAACGTAGTGCTGACGGCGGAAACGGATTCCACCGGCTATGTGAGCGAAGAAGGCAGATGCCAGCTTTCCGCAGAGACCATCGAGAAGATCGACGCAGCTTATGAAAAAGTAAAGAGCGGAGAAATCGTTCCCGCGGCGAACTTTAACGGAGTCACCCCGGATACCTTCGAAGTAGCGGAGTAATCTTTTAAGGGGCTGTCGCACGAAATGGATCAGCGTTTTTCTGATGTACGTTTTGTGCGGCGGCCCTTTTCTTGAATCCTTTTCGGACCGCTAAGAGGGGGCTTTTGTCCCGGCCAAAACAGCCGCGGCAGCAGTCCCGTCTTAACGATCTGAAGAAAAAGGAGGGGCCTTATGTCCGAGTATGAATACATAGTGGAGATGCGCCATATCACCAAACGGTTTCCGGGGATCGTGGCCAACGACGATGTGACCATCCAGGTTAAGAAGGGCGAGATTTTCGCGCTCCTGGGGGAAAACGGGGCCGGGAAATCCACCCTGATGAGCATGCTGTTTGGCATGTATGAGCCGGATGAGGGAGAAATTTTCATACGGGGGAAGAAAGTGAAGATCACTTCGCCCAATCAGGCCACCAGGCTCAATATCGGCATGGTGCACCAGCATTTTAAACTGGTGAGCAACTATACCATTGCGGAAAATATCATTATGGGTATGGAACCGGTGAAGAAAGCGCTTGGCGTTTTCCCCATGGTCGATATCAAAAAGGCCAACCGCGACATCCGGGACCTTTCCGTGCGCTATGGACTGGAAGTGAATCCGGAGGACGTGATTGAAAATATCAACGTTTCCACCCAGCAGAGGGTAGAGATTTTAAAGATGCTGTACCGGGAAGCGGAGATCCTGATTTTCGACGAACCCACGGCGGTTCTGACCCCCCAGGAAATCGAGTTTTTGCTGGAGATCATCCGGGGGCTTCGAAAGGACGGAAAGACCATCATCTTAATTACCCACAAGCTGGAAGAGATCAAGCAGGTGGCGGACCGCTGCGCCATCCTCAACCGGGGGAAACTGATCGACGTACTGGACGTGGCGTCTACCAGCACCAAAAAAATGGCCAACCTCATGGTAGGCCGGGAAGTAAATTTCCAGACCGAGAAAAAGGAAGCAAAGTTCGGCCCGGTTGTTTTGGACGTGCAGAACCTGACCGTCAAAAATAGGGATCATTTCGAAGTGGTGAAAAACGTTTCTTTCCAGGTCCATGCAGGCGAAATTTTCGCCATTGCGGGCGTGTCCGGGAACGGGCAGGTGGAAATTGCGGACGCGGTGGCAGGGCTGGCCAAAGCTTTTAGCGGGAAGATCTTCCTGAACGGAAAGGAGATTACCCAGGACAGCATCCGGGAGAGGACGCTTGCCGGGATTTCCTATATTCCGGAGGACCGGCAGAACGTAGGCCTGGTGATGGACTTTACCCTTTCGGAAAACCTGGGACTGAAAAATTATTTCCGGGAACCTTTTTCCCATGGCGGGATCCTGAATAAAAAGGAGTTTGACAATTATGCGGACCGTCTGATTAAAGAGTACGATATCCGCAGCAGCCAGGGGAGCCGGACCGTAGTGCGTTCCATGAGCGGCGGCAATCAGCAGAAAGCGATTATTGCCCGTGAAATCGAGCAGGAGAGCCCCCTGATGATCTTTGTACAGCCTACCCGCGGACTGGATATCGGGGCCATTGAGAATATCCACCGCCAGATGATCGGCGAACGGGACAAGGGACGGGCGGTCCTGCTGATTTCCCTGGAGCTGGACGAGATTATGAACTGTGCGGATACCATCGGCGTCATCTACAACGGACAGATTCAAAAGATTGCGGATGCTAAGACGCTGACCACCAATGAGGTGGGAGAATTTATGATGGGGGTAAGACAGCATGGATAAGAAAAAGAACGGATTTCATCGTTTTATCGGGGCAGCGCTGGGCAACCCGCGGACGCAGAATGTGACCATTCCCCTGTTCGCCATTCTCATAGCCCTGCTGGTGGGCGCTATCGTGCTGCTGGCGCTTGGGAAAAACCCGTTTGGCGCCTACTATAACCTGCTGCAGGGAAGCGGCCTTGCTCCGAAAGCCTCCTATGCCGGCCATAAGAGTATGCTGACGGATTTTACAAGCTTTTTAAGCTACCTGACGCCCATGATCTTTGCGGCGCTGGCAGTGGCGGTAGCCCTTCGCTCCGGCCTGTTCAACATCGGCGTTTCCGGCCAGATGCTGGCAGCGGGATTCATTGCTTCCATTACCGTAGGATACAGCGCCCTCCCGGCTCCCGTTGCAAAACCCCTGGTGGTCCTGATCGGCCTGGCTGCCGGCGCGGCGGTAGGCGGGGTGATCGGCCTGCTGAAATACCGCTTCAACATCAACGAAGTGGTTTCCTCCATTATGCTTAACTACATCCTGCAGTACGTGTGCAGTTTTTTCATCAATACCTATTTTGTCAATCCGGTATCCCGTCAGTCCCAGCCGGTTTCCGCGGCTTCCAGGCTGACTTTGATGGATACGGTGGTAGGGGATTTGAAAATGGATATCCCTCTGGGGATTGTGCTGGCGCTTATCGTGGTTGCGCTGGTGAAGTTTTTGCTGGATAAGACGAAGTTCGGATATGAAATGAAGGCGGTGGGTTTTTCCAACAGCGCTTCCCGGTACGCGGGAATCCATGTGGGGAAAAGCATCGTGCTGACCATGGTGATTTCCGGCGCCCTGGCAGGTCTGGCCGGGGTGACCTATTACCTGGGATACTTTGGTTCCATCCAGCCCAGGACCCTCTGCGACACGGGATTTGACGCCATTGCGGTGTCCCTGCTTGGCAACAGCAACCCGGTGGGAATCATCTTTTCCTCTTTCCTGATTACGCTCATTGATAAGGGGAGTACCTATATGAGTTCCACCGCAGGCGTACAGGCGGAAATTGCGGACGTGATCACCGGCGTGATCCTTTTATTCTGCGCATGCACCGCTTACATTAAATACCGTGTGGCGCGTATGGAAGAGAAGGAGGAAAACAGATGAATACAGTGATTATCGACGGGTTATCCTTTGCCCTTCCGCTTTTTATCATGGCGATCGGCGGTATTTATTCCGAAAAGAGCGGGGTGACGAACCTGGCGCTGGAGGGCCTGCAGGGGTTCGGGGCCTTTACGGGCGCGCTGGCCGCCGTGCTGGTGGCGGGGAACTTCGCGGGAAATTCTTCCATCCCCTTTTACATTGCCATGCTGTTTTCCGTCATTGGCGGGATGCTCTTTTCCCTGATCCATGCGCTGCTGTGTATCCGTTTCCGGGCCAATATGGTCATCAGCGGCGTAGTGATCAATATCCTGGCGATGGCGATGACTTCCTTTTTGACCAAGCAGATCAACGCCGCCGTGTTCGGGGCTGCGTCGGACAAATTCGTCCTGGGCGTTTCCAACCGGATTACGGTGCCGGGGATTTCGGCGATTCCCGTGCTGGGGGCGGTTTTCACCAATGTATATCCGTTTGAGATCGTGATTGTCGTTGTGGCGCTTGCGGCATGGTTTGTGATGTATAAGACAAAATTCGGCCTGCATTTGAGGGCCTGCGGGGACAACCCCCACGCGGTGGATGCTGCGGGCGTGGAAGTGGGAAGGGTGCGCCTGGCGGCGGTTATGGTATCCGGGGCGCTGTCCGGACTGGGAGGTATCTGCTTTGCCTATTCCATTTCCGCAAATTTCTCCAATGCCATTTATGTGGGCTATGGATATCTGGCCATTGCGGCGCTGATTTTCGGAAACTGGAAAATCCTGCCCACGCTGGGCGCCTGCCTGCTGTTTGGATTTGCCCGTTCAGGAGGTTACCGGATCGTGCAGCTTCTGGCCATGCCTTCCAGCTACCAGGACCTGGTGATGATCCTTCCCTATGTGCTGACGCTGTTTTTGCTGATCTTTTTCTCCAAGCACAACCGTTCTCCCAGGGCGCTGGGCGTGATTTACGACAAAGGAGCCAGATAACGATAACAAAGGACCCCGGTCCCGCCTGCCTTTCTCTTTCCGAAAGGCAGGCGGGGATTTGGGGTCTTTTGCATACTGCATTATTTCAGGGGCGGGTAGCCGGGGTAACCCGGAAAATAGGCGGGCGGCACTGCGCCCGGAAAGTGGATGTCAAATCCGTTTTCCCAGGAGGAGTCCCGGCCGGGACGCTCGTCGTCGTGGGACACAGGATTGACGCCGTCCGGGGAGAGAACCGCTTCCCGGGCCATATCAAAAGGTTTCCCGTGATCTTTGATTTTCATCTTAACCTCCATTCCGGAGCGGTCTGTACTGGTATTTTTGGGTTTGTGATGTCTAAACCCAATCCGCTTCCGTAAATAGTGTTGGCGGAAAAGATAAAAAAATTTCTGTCAGATTCTGGCGAAAAAGATTGACAAATTTATTTTTGTGTTTTAAGATATAAACAAGTTGAAAAGTCATCAACCCACAAAATCAGACAGGGTATCGTTAAGAGACGAGATACCCTGTCATCCCCCCCAAAAGGTAGGCTGCCGCAAGGCAGTTTTTTTTATGCGACAGGAAATTATATTTCCTGTCGCATAAAAGACGTTACGGTAAGGCCCCGGCAGTTTTGTCAAAAAAACGGAAGATTTCTTCCAGATAAGGGGCCAGCACTTGGTTGGGGGCACGATAGATTTCATGCCGCACGCCGGGGACGACCACGAGCCGGCCGTTTGCAATGCGGGAGATAAATTTTTTCTGGGAAGAGGGGGTTACCAGACTGTCCAAACCGGCCTGAAAGACAAGCACAGGGACCTGCACCTTCCGGGTCTGGGAAGGAGACAGGGCGAATTTTCCGGCGTTGATGGCTTCCCGGCCCCAGTCATAGCTGGCGCAGGAAGTCCGGCAGAGAGGTTCCTTCCTGCGGAGTTCCCGATAGTAGCAAAAACGGGCAAAGGAGCTTGCGCTGCTTTTGGAAAAAGGTTCCTGCGGATCAAAAGCGGACTGGGTAAAGAGCCGTTTCTTCCCGCGGCCGCAAAGGACCTGGAAATCGCAGAGGGCGCGGGCGGCCCAGGAAGGACATAGGCCAAGCTTTAAGCCAAGCATGGGGGCGCTGAGCACGGCGGCGGAAAAATCCGTTGGGTATTGTTCCAGATAAAGGGCGCCGATGCAGCCTCCCATGGAATGGGCATAGAGAAGCAGGGGTTTCCCCGCCGCCGCAGGCTTTACCGCTTTTTCCACAAAATGGTGAAAATCCCGGACGTAGCGGGTGAAACGTCCGATATGCACCACGGAGGGATCGTCCACTTCCCGGACCGACTTTCCGTGGCCCCTGTGGTCTAAAATCGCCACCTCATAGCCCTGCCGGTAAAAGTAGTAGACCAGCTCATCATATTTGCGGCAGGATTCGCAGAAACCGTAGCAGATGACGATGGTGGCCTTTGCGTCGGGATTGGGATAAAGTTCGCAGGAAAGAAAGCGGGCGCTGTCGTTTCCGGAGACGTTTGTCCCCTGTGGGGATGCTGCTTTGGAGGCTTTCAGCGGCAGGAGGCGGAAACGGCGGATCCTTTTGAGGAAAGGCCTGACCGTGGATTCCATTTCGGCCGCAAAGTCTTCTTCCGACAGGCAGGAAACCCGGCATGGCTGCAAAAGATCCAGACGTTCGGCCTTCATACGTCCCAGTCCCTTTCCAGTTTGCAGAGGGCTGCGGCCTTGATCAGTTCCACGGTTCCCTGGATCCCAAATTCACTGCTATCGATGAGGAGATCTTTGCCTTCCTTCTGGTCCCAGTGCCGGTCCGTGAAATATTCGTAATAATTCCGCCGGGTTTTGTCCATATGACGAATTACCTTTTCCGCTTCCTCCCGTTTGAAGCTATAGCGCTTCATAACGGTTTCAATGCGGCGGTCCAGGGGCGCGTAGATATAAACTTTGAGCACCTCGTGGTGATTGCGCAGGACGTAATCGGCGCCGCGGCCGACGAAGACGCAGGACTCCCCCCGCTTGACGATGGAACGGATGACCTCCGACTGGGCGCGGTAAATCCGTTCGTTGGTATTTTCGGAGATAAGTTCCAGGCCGCCCGTCAGTTCCAGAAACCGGCCGATGAGCTTTTCATCCGCGTTCCCCACAAGGCTGCGTTCCAGGCCGCTTTTCCTGGCGGCCATGTCAATCAGGTTGCGGTCGTAAAAGTGGATGCCCAAAGCTTCCGACAGGCGTTCCCCGATTTCCCGGCCGTTGCTTCCGAAACTTCTGCCGATTGTAATTACCATCTGTCTTTCCATAACCATTCCCTCCCGAATTCTTTGTGAAAAATATCCGAAAAAACAGGTTTTCCTGATTCCAGTATAGCCTATTTAACCAATCCGCACAAGGAAATATGAGAGAAAAAGAAGGAGGCTGGGAAATACAATTTCCTATTTCAAAGCAAAAAAAACCGGATCCCGTGACGGCAGGAACCGGTTCTTATCTGTCTTATTCTTTATTCCATCGCGTTAACGGCTTTTGCAAGGCGGGAAACCTTTCTGGAAGCGTTATTCTTGTGGTAAACGCCCTTGGTGGCAGCCTTGTCGATGGTAGCGGTAGCAGCCAGAAGCGCTGCCTGTGCAGCCTCTTTGTCATTTGCTTCGATTGCAACGCGCACCTTCTTGATCGCGGTCTTTACGGAAGACTTGATCGCTTTGTTCCTCTCTGCCTTGGTTCTGTTTACCAGAATTCTCTTCTTTGCGGATTTAATATTAGCCACGATAATACCTCCATTACTCAACACTGTGATTCCTGTTATGAGAATGTTCCATTAAAGCCGGACACGGACGTTTTAATGCAAACACACAAATGTATTCTATGAAATCAAAACAGTTCTGTCAATACATATTTCGTTTGTTTTTGTAAAAAATATGGTGAAAAGCCAAATTGCGCATAATCTAATGTAAGAACGAATAGCCGGAAGAAATGTGGCGGCTTTCGGCGGAGGGAGAATACGGATGAGCAGTTTTGCCGTAAGGACGGACCTGGCGTTGGAGGACCGGGAACGAATCGGAAGGACAGGAGGGGAAATCCACGGCGTTGTCCTGGAAGAAGAGGAACGAAAAAAGACCGGGATCCGCATTACCAGGGTCAGGATTGAAACGAAAAACGGGGCAAAAATCATGGGGAAGCCGGTGGGGACCTATATTACGCTGGAAGCGCCTGCGATGGCAGAACAGGACGAGGGGTATCACAGGGAAGTGTCAAAAGAACTGGCAAGGCAGCTGCGCAGCGTAATGCCATGCAGGGGACGGGAACAGTCCGTACTGGTGGTGGGCCTTGGAAACCGGGATGTGACTGCGGATGCTTTGGGCCCCCATGTGGCGGATCATCTTTTCGTGAACCGCCATGTGGTACTGGAATACGGAAAGGCGGCTTATAATAAGGAAAGAATGCATCTGATCAGCTGCATTGTGCCGGGGGTGATGGCAAAGACCGGGATGGAAAGCGCGGAGATTATCCACGGGGTCGTGCAGGAAACGCAGCCGGATTTTTTGATTGCGGTGGACGCCCTGGCAGCCCGCAGCACCAGGCGCTTAAACCGGACGATCCAGGTGACCACTTCCGGAATTTACCCGGGCTCCGGCGTGGGCAACCACAGAAACGCCCTGACGCAGGAAACGCTGGGGGTGCCCGTGCTGGCCATCGGCGTGCCTACGGTGGTGGATGCGGCGACCATTGTGGGGGATGCCCTGGAAAGGATGGAACTAGAGAGCGGCTTTGAACCGGTGGCTGCCAGGGAGCACCCCCAGGCGATTTCGGAGCTCAACAATATGTATGTGACCAGTAAAGATATCGATGAGATGATCCGCCGCCTAAGCTATACCGTATCGGAAGGGATCAACCTGGCTTTGGATCTGGAGGGACCGGCAGAGGAAGAAGGGGAATAAAAAAACAGCCTGGACGCATATATTTTCCCATGGGGAGAAAAGACAGGGGCAGGCGAACTGCATATCGGGCGGCGGTGATCTTTCTGGCAGTGTGCGCGGCCTGCCTTCTGGCAGGGACGGTCAATCAGCGCAGGAAGGAAGGCATCGGCAAACAGGCGCTGGGGCAGATGGAAGAAGCCATGATTTCCTTCTGGTGCCCGGTCCTTTCTTTTGCGGCCGGGCCCTCTGAAGGGGGAATCCTGGGACGGCTTTTCGGCCAGTTTCCCGTGCTGCAGTTTTTTTGCAAACAAAGCGAGCCGGGATTGCTGCAGGAAAGCCCGTGGACCTACGAAGAAATTGTCCGGGCGGAAGGACAGGACGACGATACGGGGAATCTGCCCGAAGAAAAACTGGACGCTCCCGAAACGTCCGGGGGACGGGTAGAGGTGGATGAAACCATGCAGGACCTGCTGGATTTGGAAAACGGACGCACGGGACAAAAACAGGAAAGCCGGGAGGAGGGACAGGAAGGGAAAAAAGAGGGGACAGGGGCCGAACAGACAGAAAAGCAGGAAGAATACCGCTGGGAATTTTACGAAACATACGACGCCCTCCTGGAAGAGTTTTACGCAGTGGACGCTACTACGGCTGCGGATGAAACCCTTTTGAACCTGGATGCCCTCCTGGGAAAAGACCTGTCCGTTGAAAAGAGGGACGACGACGCCCCACAGATCCTGATTTACCATACCCATTCCCAGGAAGGGTTTGCGGATTCCGTTCCCGGGGACGCCAGTACCACCATTTTGGGGGTGGGGGAATTTTTGGCGGAGCTTTTGCGGGACCAGTACGGGTATAATGTGATGCACCATATGGGACAGTACGATGTGGAAAACCGGGATTATGCCTATTCGGAATCCCTTCCGGCCATGGAAGAGCTGCTGGCCGAAAACCCTAGCATTGAAGTGGTAATCGACCTGCACCGGGACGCGGTGGCGGAAGGAACCAGGCTGGTGACGGAAATTGAGGGCAGGCCCACTGCCAGATTCATGTTTTTTAACGGGCTGTCCCGCTTAAAAAAGCACGGGGACATCGATTATCTGCCCAATGAAAACCTGGCGGATAATCTGGCCTTTTCTTTCCAGATGCAGGTGCTGTGCAACGAATATTACCCGGGTCTGACGCGGAAAATCTACCTGAAGGGTTATCGGTATAACATGCATTTGAAACCAAGGTATCTGCTGGTGGAAATGGGGGCCCAGACCAATACCTATGAAGAGTGTTACAACGCCTGTATCCCCCTGGCAAGGATGCTGGATCTGGAACTGTCGGGCGCGGATTTCGGGATTCGTCCTTGACCGTGGGGCGGTGCTTTGCTATACTTTCTCCAGCAAGGCCATACTCAAAATGGCCGGAATCGGCGGCATTTTGCCCGGACAGGAGGAAGCGGACAAAGGAATGGATCAGAATCACATCAGGAATTTTTGCATTATTGCGCATATCGACCACGGCAAATCCACCCTGGCGGACCGGATCATCGAGATGACCGGCCTGCTCACCAGCAGGGAAATGCAGGAACAGGTCCTTGATAATATGGAGCTGGAACGGGAACGGGGAATTACCATCAAATCCCAGGCTGTCCGTACGATTTACCGGGCCCGCAGCGGGGAAGAATATATTTTCAACCTTATCGATACGCCCGGACACGTGGACTTTAATTATGAAGTCAGCCGCGCGCTGGCAGCCTGCGACGGGGCGGTGCTTGTGGTGGATGCGGCCCAGGGCATCGAGGCGCAGACGCTGGCCAATGTGTATCTGGCGCTGGACCATGACCTGGAAGTATTTCCTGTCATCAACAAAATCGACCTGCCAAGCGCCGAGCCGGAGCGGGTCAAAGAGGAGATCGAAGACGTTATCGGGCTGGACGCTTCCGACGCCCCGCTGATTTCCGCCAAAAACGGCACCAACGTGGAAGAGGTGCTGGAACAGATCGTTTCCAAAATCCCGGCGCCCGGGGGCAGTGCGGACAATCCGCTGCAGGCGCTGATTTTTGACTCCCTTTACGACTCCTACCGGGGGGTGATCGTCTTTTTTAGGGTGATGGAAGGAAAGGTGCAAAAGGGTACCCGGATCCGGCTGATGGCTACCGGCGCTTCCTTTGAAGTCGTGGAAGTGGGGTATTTCGGGGCGGGCCAGCTCATCCCCTGCGAAGAACTGTCCGCCGGGATGGTAGGCTATCTGACCGCTTCCATCAAGAACGTGAAGGATACCCGGGTGGGCGATACCATTACGGATGCGGACAGGCCCTGCAGCGCCCCCCTGCCGGGATATAAAAAGGTCAACCCCATGGTGTACTGCGGCGTTTATCCGGCGGACGGGGCCAAATATCCCGATCTGCGGGACGCGCTGGAAAAGCTGCAGTTAAACGATGCCTCCCTTTTCTACGAACCGGAGACTTCCGTGGCGCTGGGATTTGGTTTCCGCTGCGGTTTTCTGGGCCTTTTGCATCTGGAAATCATCCAGGAGAGGCTGGAGAGGGAGTACAACCTGGACCTGGTTACCACGGCGCCGGGCGTAGTGTACCGGGTGCACAAAACGGACGGGGAAATGATCGAGCTGACCAACCCCTCCAACCTTCCGGACCCCTCCACCATCGACTACATGGAAGAGCCCATCGTCAGCGCGGAGATCATGGTGACCACGGAGTTTATCGGCTCCATTATGGAACTGTGCCAGGAACGGCGGGGGCGGTATCTGGGGATGGAATATATGGAAGAAACCCGGGCGCTGTTAAAGTACGAACTGCCCCTCAACGAGATCATTTATGACTTTTTCGACGCTTTAAAATCCCGTTCCAGGGGATACGCTTCCTTTGATTACGAAATCAAGGGATACGAACAGTCCGACCTGGTACGCCTGGATATCCTGATCAACCGGGAGGAAGTGGACGCCCTGTCCTTTATCGTGCATAAGGACAGCGCCTATGAACGGGGCAGGAAGATGTGCGAAAAGCTCAAGGACGAGATCCCGCGCCACCTGTTTGAAATTCCCATCCAGGCGGCGGTAGGCGGCAAGATCATCGCCAGGGAAACCGTGAAAGCCATGCGCAAGGACGTGCTGGCAAAGTGCTACGGCGGCGATATCACCCGTAAGAAAAAACTCCTGGAAAAACAGAAAGAGGGCAAGAAGCGGATGCGTCAGATCGGCAACGTGGAAATCCCCCAGAAGGCCTTTATGAGCGTACTGAAGCTGGACGACCGGAAATAGGGGCAAAAGGCTGCGAAAGAAGGAAGGGTATGGAAAAGACAGACGGGAAAAAACAGCTGGGGATCTATCTGCACATTCCTTTCTGCAAAAGGAAGTGCCTTTACTGTGATTTCCTTTCCGCGCCGGCCGGGGAGGAAACCATAGAGGCCTATGTGGAGGCGCTGTGCCGGCAGATCGGAAAAGAGGCAAAAGGTTTTGTAGACCATAAGGTGCGGACCGTATTTGTGGGCGGGGGGACCCCCTCCCTGCTGACGCCTGGGCAGATGGAGCGGCTGTTGTCCGCGGTGCGTTCCGGCTATGATTTTGACGATGGGGCAGAGGTGACGGCAGAGTGCAATCCCGGGACGCTGGACGGCGAAAAGCTGGCCGGATATCGCAGGGCGGGAATCAACCGGTTAAGCATCGGCCTCCAGTCGGCCCACGACGGGGAACTAGAAAGCCTGGGACGGATTCACGATTACCGGACTTTTTTGCGCAACTATGACCAGGCCCGCAAAGCAGGCTTTTCCAATATCAATATCGACCTGATGTCCGCCCTGCCGGGGCAGAGCCTGGAAAGCTGGATGGATACGCTGGAAAAAACGGCGGCCCTGGGGCCGGAACATATTTCCGCCTACAGCCTGATCATTGAAGAAGGGACTCCTTTTTCCGACCGCTATGGGCACAACGGCAGGGAATCGGGGACAGGGAAATGGCCGCCCCTGCCGGATGAGGAACTGGACAGGAAGATGTATGAGGAAACGGAGCGGTTTTTGCGAAAAAAGGGATATTTCCGATATGAGATTTCCAATTACGCCAGGCCCGGGTACGAGTGTCGTCATAATATCGGCTATTGGAGGCGGACGGATTATCTGGGAATGGGGATCGGGGCCGCTTCCTTTGCGGATCCGGTCCGGTGGAAGGTGGACTCTGACCTGGCAGAATACCTTTCCTTTTTTTCGGACGAATCCTGCGAAGACGAAAAAAATCCCGGCGGGATCCGCAGGGAAGTACAGAGCCTTGACGAAAGGGAAAGGATGGAGGAGTTTGTCATCCTGGGGCTTCGGATGACGGAGGGAATTTCCCTGCCTTTGTTTTTGCAACAGTTTGGGATTCCCTTTTTGGAAGTGTTCGGACCGGCCGTAAAAAAGCTGGAGACAGAGGGGCTGCTTGCTTTCTCGCAGGAGGGAAGCCGGCTGCATCTGACAGCCAGGGGAATCGATGTAAGCAACTATGCCCTGGCGGAATTTTTGTGAGGAAACACATGATCTATGAATTTGCGCCAATGGAAGGAATTACGGGATTTGTTTTCCGCAATGCCCACCGGCGGTACTTTCCTTCCATGGACCGGTATTACACCCCTTTTTTGACGCCAAAGCAGGGGAAGGGCTTTACGACCAGGGAAAAGCGTGACACGGCGCCGGAGCACAACCGGGGCGTCCCCGTGATTCCCCAGGTTTTGACCAACAATCCGGAAGGGTTTTTAAAGGCGGCCCAATGGCTGGAATCCCTGGGATATGGGGAAATCAATCTGAATCTGGGATGCCCGTCCAAAACCGTGGTGACCAAACGGAAAGGGGCGGGCTTTCTGGCGTTTCCGGAGGAACTGGACGCTTTTTTGGACCGGATTTTTTCCGGGACAAGTCTGCAGGTTTCCGTAAAGACCAGGATCGGCGTGCAGGATCCGGAAGAATTCGGACGGCTTCTGGAAATTTTCAACAGGTATCCGGTCCGGGAACTGATTATCCATCCGCGCCTGCAGACGGATTACTATCGGAACCGGCCCAATCAGGAAGTTTTCGGGCTGGCTATGGAAAAAAGCAAAAATCCCTTGTGCTACAACGGGGACCTGTTTTGCACCCGCAGGATCAGGCAGGTGTGCGGCCGCTTTGAAACGCTGGACAGGCTGATGCTTGGAAGGGGGCTTTTGGTGAACCCGGGCCTGGTGGAAAAGGAAAAGACCGGGAAGGAAACGACCCCGCAGATGATCTGGGATTTCCATGAAACCCTGCTGGAAGGTTATCGCAGGGAACTGTCGGGAGAACGGGACGTGCTGTTTAAAATGAAAGAGCTGATGTCCTATCTGATCCGGAATTTTGACGGGGCGCAGGAAATACAGAAACAAATCCGGCGTTCCGGCAGCCTGGCGGAATACCGCGACTGTGTCCGCCGTCTGGTAAGCAGCTGCCCTTTGGCGAAGGAACCGGACGTTTCTTTCTGAAAAAGGCGGGCAAATAGGGACAGCTGGAAAGGCACCCGGATTTACGGGGAAACATAGAATATAGTAAACTGCTGTTGCCGGAGAAACGGTTCCGGCCGGGGAGCTATGTTTGAAAACTTTTCAGAAACCCCTGTCCAAAGAGGAGGAGGGCCTTTGCATACGGGCATTGCAGGACGAAGATGCCGGAAGGAGAAGCGAGGCCAAACGGCTCCTGATCGAACGGAATTTACGGCTGGTGGCCCACATCGCAAAAAAGTATACGAATGCGGACGAAGAGATGGAAGACCTGATTTCCATCGGCACCATCGGCCTGATCAAGGCGGTGGATTCTTTCGACCTGCATAAGAACAGCCGGCTGGCGTCCTATGCGGCCCGGTGTATTGACAACGAGCTTTTGATGATGCTGCGGGGAAAGAAGAAGATTTCCCGGGAGGTTTCCCTGTTTGAACCTATCGGGACGGACCGGGAAGGCAACGAGATCAGCCTGCTGGACGTGATGGAACAGCAGCAGCCGGATATTGTGGAGGAAATGGAAAAGGCCCGCTGCCTGGGGCTTCTTTACGGGCTGATGGAAACCGAGCTGACCCTGCGGGAGAGGGAAGTGCTGACGCTGCGCTACGGGCTTTCGGGGGGCAGGGAAGTAACCCAGAAGGAAATCGGGGAAAAGCTGGGGATTTCCAGAAGCTATGTCAGCAGGATCGAAAAAAAGGCGCTTTTAAAAATGAAGGCGGGATTTGGGAAGCTGGAAGAATCCGGATGCAAAAAAAACCGCGGCAATGTGTGAAGGACCCGTCCGGGGCTTGACAGTTCCGGGCGGGTGGTTTATGTTAAAAACAGGATAAAAGCTTATCTATTTTGATCATTTCGGGGCGTTCGCCCGGATTTTCCAGACAGACGGATTTTGTGAGACGGAAAGGAGCATATGTATTGTCAGATCAGCGCAGGCGGACTGCGGGGACTGGAAAGCTACGCCGCTTTGGTGGAAGTGGATGTGTCCCGCGGACTGCCCTGCTTTGAAATGGTGGGACTTCTGGCCGGCGAGGTTAAGGAAGCCCGGGAACGGATCCGGGTCGCTTTGAAAAACGCCGGGGCCCAGATTCCTGCCGGAAAAATCACGGTCAATATTTCCCCGGCGGGGATTCACAAAGGGGGGACCGCCTATGACCTGCCGGTGGCGCTGGGCATTATGGCTGCCCAGGGACAGATTGCGCCCCGGTGCTTGGAAGGGGTCCTGGCAGCCGGGGAACTGGGGCTGAACGCCGAGGTAAAGCCTGTCCGGGGGGCCCTTCCCATGGTAATGGCCGCAAAGGCGGCCGGAATGCGGGAATGTATCCTGCCGTTTGAGAACCTGGAGGAAGGACTTTTGGAGGGGGAGATTGCCGTGATGGGCGTCAAAACCCTGACGCAGGCCATGGAGTATCTGGCCTGCGGTCAAAAGGAAAGGCAAAAAAAGCGGCAGGCGGCGGTGCATGCGGCCCGAAACGGGTCCGCAAAAAAGAAGGATCCGGAAAAAGGGCGGGAAAAGGAGGCGGATTTTGGCATGGTGCAGGGGATGCGGGAAGCAAAATATGCCGCCGCTGCCGCTGCCGCGGGCTTTCACAGCCTGCTTTTGACCGGGCCGCCCGGGGCGGGAAAGACCATGCTGGCCCGGTGTATTCCCTCCATCCTCCCGCCCCTGGCGGGAGAGGAGCAAAAGGAAGTATCGGTAATCTACAGTGTGGCCGGGATGCTGGAAGAGGGAAAGCTGCTTGCAAAAAGGCCTTTTGTGAGCCCCCATCATACCGTAACGCCCTATGCTTTGGCAGGCAGCGGCAGCGTGCCCAGGCCCGGTATGGTGACGCTGGCGCACCGGGGCGTGCTGTTTTTGGACGAGATGGCGGAGTTTAAGCGTTCCACCCTGGACATCCTGCGCCAGCCCATGGAGGAGGGACGGATTTTTTTGGCCAAAAGCGGGGGGACCTTTATTTACCCGGCCCGCTTTTTGCTGGTGGGGGCGACCAATCCCTGTCCCTGCGGTTATTACCCGGACAGGAACCGCTGCCGATGCAGCAGTAGGGAGGTGCGCCGTTACCTGTCGCGGATTTCCGGCCCCCTTCTGGACCGGATCGACCTGTTTGGCCTTGTAAGCCCGGCCGGTTTCCCGACGCTGATGGAAGGGGCAGACGACCGGAAAGACAGCTGGGACAGTGAGCGGATACGCGCCATGGTGCTGGAAGCCAGGGAAAGACAAAAATTCCGCTATGCGGGCACGAAAATCGGCTTAAACGGCAGGCTGGGACCGGGGGAAACCTTGCGGTATTGCAGGCTTGGCATGAAGGAACAGGAGTTTTTGGAGCGGCTTTTCCGGATGCAGCCCTGTTCCGCCAGGGCTTGCCACCGCCTTTTGCGGGTAGCCAGGACCCTGGCGGACCTGGAAGGGAAAGAAGAGATCGGCTGCGGGCATTTAAGCCAGGCGTTTTGCTACAGGCCAAAGGAGGAGTTTTTAAATGTCCGGGAAGGAGGGGCGGATGCGGGAAGAGGAACGGATTGACAGTCTGTGGCTGTGCAGCCTGCCGGGAATCGGACCGGCAAGCATCCGGAAGCTGGTGCGGGCTGCCGGCGCCCCACGGGAGGTCAGAAAGCTGTCGGAAGCCTCCTTGGACGCCCTTTTGGGGAAGAAACGGGCGGAATGCGTTTTGCGCGGGCAGACCGGGAAGAAACGGGAAGAGGCAGCCAGGCTGCTGGAACTTTATGACAAAAAAGGAATCCTGTTTCTGCCCTTCTGGGACGAGAAATATCCTGTGCGGCTTAAAATGCTGCCGGATGCGCCCGCTGCCCTGTATGCAAAGGGGAGGCTGCCGGAAAAAAGCGCCCCTGCAGCAGCCGTGATCGGCGCGAGGGAGTGTTCGGAATACGGCAGGAAAGCGGCCCGGTATTTTGCGGCGGAGCTTGCAAAGGCCGGGGTCATTGTGGTCAGCGGGATGGCCCGGGGCGTGGACGGAATCGCCGGATGGGCCGCCCTGGAGGCCGGCGGGACGAGCGTGGCCGTGCTGGGCTGCGGCGTGGATATCTGTTATCCGCCGGAAAACAGGAAGCTGTATGAGCGCCTGGAAAAGGAAGGCTGTCTGCTGTCGGAATACCGTCCGGGGACTTGCCCGGAAAGCCGCCTGTTTCCTCCAAGGAACCGGATTATCAGCGGACTTTCGGATCTGGTTTTGGTGACGGAAGCCCGGGAAAAAAGCGGGACTTTGATTACGGTGGACCTGGCATTGGAACAGGGGAAGGATGTATTTGCCGTACCGGGACGGATTACGGATTGCTGCAGCCGGGGATGCAACCGCCTCATTGCGGCCGGCGCGGGGGCAGCGCTGAACGCAGGGCAGCTGCTGGAAGCCATGGGTCTTGTCTGGACGGAACCCAAAAGCAGCCGGGGCGGACAGAAGGAAACAGAAAACGGCGGGGAAAGGCAAAGCCTGCGAAAACGGGTGCTAAAGGCGCTGGAAGAAGACGGGGGAAGCCTGGACGAACTGTATGAACGGCTGGCGGCAGACAAAAAAGCGGGGGATGTTTCCCTGCAGGAACTGATGCAGGAGCTGGTGCTTTTATGTATGGAAGGAACTGCCAAAAGCGTGCAGGGACGCTATTTCCTTTGAAACGGGACAAAAATTTTTCCTTGCATTACAACGGGATATGGTGTATAGTGATTCACGATTCACAGTAGATACAGAAATATTCGAAATAGCAGTAAAAGGGATTGGGGATAACAGACTATGGCAAAATATCTTGTGATCGTGGAGTCGCCGGCCAAAGTGAAGACGATCAAAAAGTTCCTGGGAGCCAACTATGAAGTGGCGGCCAGCAACGGCCACGTGCGCGACCTGCCAAAGAGTCAGCTGGGCATCGATGTGGAGCATGACTACGAACCGAAGTACATTACGATCCGCGGAAAAGGGGACATCCTGGCGAATCTGCGCAAGGAAGTCAAAAAAGCCGAAAAGATCTACCTGGCAACGGACCCGGACCGGGAGGGGGAGGCGATTTCCTGGCATCTGATGGAAGCGCTGAAGCTTTCCGGCAAAAAGGTATACCGGATCACTTTCAACGAGATTACCAAAAATGCGGTAAAGGAATCCTTAAAGCACGCCAGGGAGATCGACATGAACCTGGTGGACGCCCAGCAGGCAAGGCGGGTGCTGGACCGCATGGTAGGCTACCGGATTTCCCCGCTTTTGTGGGCGAAGGTCAAAAGAGGACTTTCCGCCGGACGGGTACAGTCCGTGGCGCTGCGCATTATCTGTGACCGGGAAGACGAGATCAACGCCTTTATCCCCGAAGAATACTGGACGCTGGAAGGCACTTTTGCCGTCAGCAAAGAAAAAAAGCCCCTGAAGGCGAAATATTACGGCGAAGGGGAAAATAAGAGGGTTTTAAAGAGTCAGGAAGAGGTGGAGGCCGTTAAAAAGGACTGCCTGGGCGCTGCGTTTTCGGTGACGGATGTAAAGCGCGGGGAGCGGGTGAAAAAGGCGCCGCTGCCCTTTACCACCTCCACCCTCCAGCAGGAAGCCAGCCGGGTGCTGAATTTTTCCACCCAAAAGACCATGCGCCTGGCCCAGCAGCTATATGAAGGAATCGATATCAAGGGAAACGGCACCGTAGGTATCATCACCTACCTGCGTACGGATTCCACCCGTGTTTCCGAAGAAGCGGAACAGATGGCGAGGGAGTATATTTCCCGGCAGTACGGCGAGGAATATGCCGGCGAGGGAACGGTGAAAAAAGCCGGACAAAAGATTCAGGACGCCCACGAAGCCATCCGGCCCACGGATGTGGCCCGCACTCCCCTGGAAATGAAGGAATCCCTGTCCAGGGACCAGTTCCGTCTCTATCAGCTGATCTGGAAGCGGTTTATGGCCAGCCGGATGGCGGCGGCCCGGTATGAGACGACCTCCGTCAAAATCGACGGCGGCGGCCATCGGTTTACGGTGGCGGCCAGCAAGATTTTGTTTGACGGTTTTTTGAGCGTCTATGCGCCGGAAGATGAGGAAAAGGCGGAGAACAACACGCTGGGGACAGGGATCGGCAAAGAGACGAAAATTGCGCCCAAAGAGTTCGAGGGAGTCCAGCATTTTACCCAGCCGCCGGCCCACTATACGGAAGCGTCCCTGGTGCGCACGCTCGAAGAGCTCGGGATCGGCCGTCCCAGTACCTATGCGCCCACCATCACCACGATCCTGGCCCGCCGCTACGTGGTCAAGGAAAATAAAAACCTCTATGTGACCGAGCTGGGGGAAGTGGTCAATTCCATGATGAAAAAAGCCTTTCCCAGCATCGTGGACGTGAATTTCACGGCCAATATGGAGGCTTTGCTGGACGGGGTTTCCGAAGGAAAGGTAAACTGGAAGACGATCGTGTCAAACTTTTATCCGGACTTAGACGAGGCGGTGCAGCGGGCGGAAAAAGAACTGGCCGAAGTCAAAATCGGGGATGAGGAATCGGACGAAGTCTGCGAGCTTTGCGGCCGCAGGATGGTGATCAAATACGGCCCCCACGGAAGATTTTTGGCCTGCCCGGGCTTCCCCGAATGCCGCAACACAAAGCCCTATTATGAGAAGATCGGCGTGCCCTGCCCCAAGTGCGGCAAAGACATCGTAATGAAAAAGACCCAAAAGGGCAGACGCTATTACGGATGTATCGACAACCCGGAATGCGATTTCATGGTATGGCAGAAACCGTCAAAGGAAAAATGCCCGGTCTGCGGTTCCATTATGCTGGAAAAGGGAAACCGCCTGGTATGTTCCAAAGAAGGATGCGGCCATGTGATGCCCAGGAAAAACGGGGAAAAAGAGGAAAACCAAGAAACCTAGAAAAACTGAGAAAAACAGACGGAATGCGTTGCGGCTGGTCAGTGCGTGTGTTACAATAATCTATATCAGTTTGTTTGGTATTGCGTCTGGGAGGATTTGATTTCATGAGTGGAGTGCAGCTGCTGGATAAGACAAGGAAAATCGGGAAACTATTGCATAACAACAATTCCAGCAAGGTCGTATTCAATGACATCTGTAAAGTGATGCAGGAAACGCTGCAGTCCAATGTGCTGGTGATCAGCCGGAAAGGGAAGATCCTTGGCGTTTCCGGAAAGGAAGGCATTGTCATCGAGGAGCTGCTTCAGAGCAATGTGGGCAGTTTTATCGACCCGCTTCTCAATGAACGGCTGCTGGCCGTGCTTTCTACCAAGGAAAACGTGAACCTTACCACGCTGGGATTCGACGTTTCGGAGGAAAAAGAGTTTTCCGCCATCGTGTCCCCCATCGAAATCGCGGCGGAGCGGCTGGGCACCCTGTTTTTGTACCGGCACGGCAATACATACGGGATCGACGATATTATTTTATGCGAATACGGGACGACGGTGGTAGGCCTGGAAATGCTGCGCGCCGTCAGCGAAGAGAGCGCGGAGGAGGACAGGAAGATTTCCGTGGTCCGTTCCGCCCTGGGTACCCTTTCCTATTCGGAGATGGAGGCGATCCGCCTGATTTTCCAGGAGCTGAAAGGATCCGAAGGGATTCTGGTGGCCAGCAAAATTGCGGACCAGGCGGGGATTACCCGTTCCGTGATTGTCAACGCCCTGCGCAAGTTTGAAAGCGCGGGCATTATCGAATCGCGTTCTTCCGGCATGAAGGGGACCTACATCCGGATCCAGAACGAATTCGCCTTCGACGAAGTCAGAAAAATGGCCGCCGGTTCATCTGCCCGGCCCCATAACTGATACAAAAAACCCCTTGCACAGGGGTTTTTTCTATGTTATAATCTTGACGTTGTGAATAAACACGCATGCGGCGCCCTGCAGGTGTCCTTTAACGCTTTGGATGGCAGCGGATCGAAAAGCATGCGGAAGAAGAACCAAAACGGAGGTTAAAAAATGAGCGTTATTTCCATGAAACAGTTACTTGAAGCAGGCGTCCACTTCGGACACCAGACCAGAAGATGGAACCCCAAGATGGCTCCCTACATCTTCACCGAGAGAAACGGCATCCACATCATCGACCTGCAGAAATCCGTAGGCAAAGTGGACGAGGCATATAAGGCCGTGTTCGAAATCGCGGAGCAGGGCGGCATCATCCTGTTTGTCGGCACCAAGAAGCAGGCGCAGGATGCGGTAAAGACCGAGGCAGAGCGCTGCGGCATGTTCTATGTTAATGAGAGATGGCTGGGCGGCATGCTCACCAACTTTAAGACCATCAGAAGCAGGATCGAGAGACTGAAAGCCATCGAAACCATGGCGGAAGACGGTACTTTCGACGTCCTGCCCAAGAAAGAGGTCATCAAGATCAAGAAGGAATGGGAAAAGCTGGAGAAGAACCTGGGCGGCATTAAGGAAATGCCCCGTATCCCGGATGCGATTTTCGTAGTGGATCCCAAGAAGGAAAGAATCTGTGTGCAGGAAGCGCATGCGCTGGGCATTACGCTGATCGGTATCGGCGATACCAACTGCGACCCCGAAGAGCTGGATTACATCATCCCCGGTAACGACGACGCGATCAGGGCGGTTAAGCTGATCACTTCCAAGATGGCTGACGCAGTGATCGAGGCAAACCAGGGGGAAGAGGTTTACACGGAAGAAGCGGTTGCAGCGGCAGAAGGGGAAGCTTCTGATATTGAAGAAGTTGCGGCAGCAGAAGAAGCGTAAAGATCCGATTTCACATGGAGGGAAATAAAATGGCTATTACAGCAGCAATGGTAAAAGAGTTAAGAGAAATGACCGGTGCAGGCATGATGGACTGCAAAAAGGCGCTGACCGAGACCAATGGCGACATGGACGCGGCAGTTGAATTTTTAAGAAAGAACGGTCAGGCGAAGGCGGAAAAGAAGGCAAGCCGTATCGCAGCAGAAGGCATCTGCCGCATCGCTTCCAAGGATGACACCACGGCAGCTGTTGTGGAAGTAAATTCCGAGACGGACTTCGTGGCAAAGAACGAAAAGTTCCAAAGCTTCGTGGAATCCGTTGCGGTGCAGGCTGTGGAGTCCGACGCGGCGGATATGGACGCTTTCATGGCAGAACCCTGGCATGAAGATACTTCCAAGACCGTGAAGGATGCCCTGGTAGAAAAAATCGCGGTAATCGGCGAAAACTTAAAGATCAGAAGATTCGAAAAGGTTGTGGCGGAGCACGGATGCGTGGTTTCCTATACCCACGGCGGCGGCCGGATCGGCGTCCTGGTGGAAGCGGATACCGATGTGGTAAACGATGCCATCAAGGAAGCACTGGTGAATGTGGCAATGCAGGTTGCAGCCCTGTATCCCAAGTATGTTTCCACCGCTGACGTTTCCGAAGAATACAAGGCCCATGAGAAGGAAATCCTCCTGGCCCAGATCCAGAACGATCCCAAGATGGCCGGCAAGCCCGAAAAAGTAATCGAGGGCGCGGTAATGGGCCGTCTGAACAAAGAGCTCAAGGAAGTTTGCCTGCTGGAGCAGGTTTACGTAAAGGCGGAAGACGGCAAGCAGACCGTCGGCCAGTACGTGGCTTCTGTCGGGAAGGAAAACGGCGCGAACCTGTCCGTTAAGAGATTCGTCCGTTTCGAGACCGGCGAAGGCCTGGAGAAGAAGAACGAGGACTTCGCTGCGGAAGTTGCAGCCCAGATGGGAATGTAATCCAAAATTTCACAAAAGACGCAAGAAACGCTGGAAACCATGTGTTTTCAGCGTTTTTTTTTGCGTCTGTGAGGCCGCAAAAAGGGAGGAAGAAATTTTTATTATTTTTGTTGCTAAGATTTTGCGGAAGAAGTATAATGAACCTGTGTTGTATAAAATAGACAAAAAAGACGGAGTATATAGGAATGATTCTATAATAATTTTATCTATTCCGCCTGCCCGGAGTCTGCAAGGCTTTGGGATATCCAAAACCCTGCAGATTTAACCCCCTTTCGCTTGGGGCGTACCGAAACCGCAGGGGATGGATGGGAAAGGAGATGACGTAAATGGAAATCCAATTGCAGGAGCTTATTGACCAGATTAAAAACGACGGCGTAAAAGCCGCTGAAGAAAAAGCCGCTACCATATTGGAATCGGCAAGGGCCGAGGCCGAAAAGATCGTTTCCGATGCAAAGGCGGAAGCTCAGAAGATCATGCTGGAAGCCAAAGAGCAAAACGAGCGTTTTGTACGCGCGGGGGAAGATTCGATCCGCCGGGCCGGAAGGAACCTTTTGATCTCATTCCGGGAAAGTGTTGTAAAAGAGCTGGACGCCGTTATAGGGGATCAGGTGAAAGAGGCCTTATCTTCCGAATCCCTTGCGCAGCTGATCCTTACGGCTGTGGAAAACTGGACAAAGAATACGGAAGCGGAGGACTTGTGCGTTTTAATCGGAAGCAAAGAGCTGGCCTGCCTTGAGGCGCAATTGCTTGCAGGACTGAAAGAACGTATGTGCAGCGGAGTCACATTGAAAGCAAGCGATTACTTTGAAGGGGGCTTCCGCATTTCGGTCCAGGATGGACAGGTATATTATGATTATTCGGCAGAAGCGGTTACCGAGCTGCTGTCTGCCTATTTGACGCCAAAACTGATATCATTGATGAAAGAGGCTGAGAATGTATGAATCAATACTATCTGATTGCACAGCTGCCCTCTTTGGAAACTGCCGGTGAAACAACGGCGCTGCCCATTACAGAGGAACGTTTTTTTGAACTCTGCAAAAGCAATTTGGGGAAAAAGGCCTGGAATGCCTTAAGCGGGCTGACACTTGTCCCGAAAAGACAGAATCAAAAATCAGGATATCCGTTTATCGACAAGTGGAACGAGTGGGAGAAAAATTTTCGTCTGGCGCTTGCCTGCGCCCGCGCGGAAAAGATGAAAAAGACGTTTGAAGAAGGGACAGGGGAAGTCTGCGCCAAACAGCTTTTGACGGTGCGCAAGGCGGTGGAGATGGAGGATCCCCTGGAGGCGGAACGGTATTTAACCCGCGCCCGCCTGGAGTTTTTGGAGACGCTGCGTCCTGCGGATCCCTTCAGCGAAACAATGCTGTTTTATTATGCGCTGAAGCTGAAGCTGATTGTAAGGATCCAGCAGTTTGACCAAAGAAAGGGACAAAGCGAATATCGGAAAATTTACGGCTCAATCATGTATGGGGGCGATCAGGAGGTGAAAGAATGACCGGAAACAATCAAAACACAGGGCGGGTTGTAGGTGTGAATGGGAATATGGTATCCGTCCAATTTGAGGGCAACGTTTCAATGAATGAGATTTGCTACGTAAAAGTTGGAAACACCTCTCTTAAAAGCGAAGTGATCCGTATCCGGGGAACGGTTGCCCAGATACAGGTTTATGAGATGACAAATGGCATTCAATGCGGCGACGAAGTAGTGTTCACGGGGGACATGCTTACCGCAGAGCTGGGGCCGGGCCTTTTGGGCCAGATTTACGACGGGCTGCAGAACCCGCTGCCCCTTTTGGCACAGCAGGCAGGATGGTTCCTGGAGCGGGGCATTTATACCGACGCGCTGGATGCGCAAAAGAAGTGGGAATTTACCCCCACTGCGAAACCGGGCGATGTGGTAAAAGCCGGGGAATTTGTAGGGACAGTCCCGGAGGGTACCTTTGTCCACAAAATCTTCGTCCCTTTTTACCTGCGGGGGAATTACACCGTAAAATCCGTGGCGCAAAAGGGAGGATATACCATTCACGAAACCATTGCGGTAATCGCAGATGACAGGGGGAATGAGATACCGCTTACGATGTCTTTCAAATGGCCGGTGAAGCGTGCGGTTACATGCTATCGCGAACGTTTGGCGCCTGTGGAAACAATGGAAACGAAGGTCCGCCTGATCGATTCCTTTTTCCCTGTGGCAAAGGGAGGGACTTATTGTATTCCCGGGCCGTTTGGCGCGGGCAAGACAGTGCTGCAGCATACAACCTCAAAATACGCAGATGTGGACATTGTCATTATCGCTGCCTGCGGGGAACGCGCCGGGGAAGTGGTGGAAACGCTGACGGAGTTCCCGGAACTGGTTGATCCCAAGACGGGCCGTTCCCTGATGGAACGCACCATTATCATTTGCAATACGTCCTCCATGCCGGTGGCCAGCCGGGAGGCCTCGGTTTATACTTCGGTGACGCTGGCGGAATATTACCGCCAAATGGGACTGCACGTACTGCTTTTGGCGGATTCTACTTCCCGCTGGGCCCAGGCACTTCGGGAAATGTCGGGACGTCTGGAAGAAATTCCGGGAGAAGAGGCGTTCCCGGCCTATCTGGAGTCCTATATCTCGGCATTTTATGAACGGGCCGGTTATGTGCGCCTTCCGGATGGATCCAAAGGCTCTGTAACCATCGGCGGTACGGTTTCCCCGGCGGGCGGCAATTTTGACGAGCCTGTGACGCAGGCGACTTTGAAGGTGGTGGGCGCTTTCCATGGCCTGTCCAGGGAGCGTTCGGATGCGCGCAAGTATCCGGCCATTGACCCGCTGATTTCCTGGTCGAAATACCGGGGAGTCATTGCGCCTGAAAAGACGGCTTTTTTGCACAACATCCTGCTTCATGGCAACGACATCGGTTCCATGATGAAGGTAGTCGGGGAGGAAGGGACGAGCCTGCCGGATTATATTGTTTACCTCAAAGAAGAAATGCTGGATGCGGTTTATCTCCAGCAGAATTCCTTTGACCTGACCGACGCAAACTGCAGCGCAGGGCGCCAGCGCTATGTGATCGATAAACTGATACAGGTCCTGGGTTCGGAATATGCGCTGAATGATAAAGACGAGGCGCGCAGCTTCTTTAACCGCATGCGCCAGAAATTTATCGACTGGAATTATACGGAATTTATGAGCGAGGCTTTCAGGGCCGGGGAAGCCGAAATCGACCGGCAGTATGAAGACGGCGACGGAACATGCGGCGACGAAGCAAAAGCGCTATGCAAAGGCGGTGAGTGAGGATGAATAAAGTATATAACCGGATCGAATCCATAACCGGAAACGTGATTACGGTCCGCGCCAAAGGCATCCGGAACAACGAGCTGGCCACGGTCAGCACGCGTTTCGGCAAATCCCTTGCAGAAGTGAATAAAATCGACGGCGATCTCGTTTCCCTGCAGGTATTTGCAGGCGGCAAGGGCGTGTCCACCGGGGATGAGGTGCGTTTCCTGGGACATGAAATGCAGGTATCTTTCAGCGAAGATCTGCTTGGACGGGCATTCAACGGTTCCGGCGAACCCTTTGATAAGGGGACGGCCCTGACCGAAAATATGAAACCCATCGGCGGCCCTTCCGTCAATCCGACGAAGCGTATCCTTGCCAACCGGATGATGCGTACCAACATTCCCATGATCGATATGTTTAATACCCTGGTAGTTTCCCAGAAGCTTCCGATTTTCTCCATTTCGGGAGAACCCTACAATGAGCTTCTGGCCCGCATTGCCATGCAGGCAGAGGCGGATGTCATCGTCCTTGGCGGAATGGGGTTAAAATACGACGATTATCTTTATTTCAAGGAAACGCTTTCCAAGGGCGGCGCGTTAAGCAGGACGGTTATGTTTATCCATACGGCTGCCGACCCCACCGTAGAGTGTATGAAGATTCCGGATATGGCGCTGGCGGTTGCGGAGCAGTTCGCCCTGCAGGATAAAGATGTCCTGGTGCTTTTGACGGATATGACCAATTTTGCCGACGCGATGAAGGAAATTGCCATTACACAGGAACAGGTGCCCTCCAACCGGGGATATCCCGGAGATTTGTATTCCCAGCTGGCGGCCCGCTATGAAAAGGCAGTTGACTTTGACAATGCCGGTTCCGTGACGATTTTGGCGGTGACCACCATGCCGGGGGACGACGTTACCCATCCGGTTCCCGACAACACGGGCTATATTACGGAAGGCCAGTATTATTTAAAGGGCGGGCGGATCGAACCCTTCGGATCCTTGTCCCGTCTGAAACAGAATGTAAACGGCAAGACAAGGAAAGACCACCGCGCGCTGATGGACGCCATGATCCGCTTATATTCTTCCTATAAAGATACGGTTGAGAAGAAAAACATGGGTTTTGTGATGAACCGCTGGGATGAAAAGCTTCTCAAATACGGGAAATTATTTGAAGACAAGCTCATGAGCCTTTCCGTAAACCTTTCCCTGGAAAATGCGCTGGATTTGGGCTGGCAAATCCTTGCCGACTGTTTCGAGAAGGATGAAACCGGCATGAAGTCAGAGCTGATTGAAGAATTCTGGCCTGTAAAATAAGGGGGGATCCGGAACTTTGGCAAAAATTAAACTGACAAAAAATGAATTAAAGGTGCAGAAAGATGCATTAAAAATGTACCAAAGATATTTGCCTACCCTGACCCTTAAAAAACAGCAGCTGCAGTCCGAGATCCGTGCCATTGAAGCAAAGGAGAAAGCCGTAAGGCAGCGTAAGGAAACGCTGGAAAAGGAGTTTGAACAGTGGATCGCCGTCTTTAGCGAAGCGGATGCGTTCCCGGAAGGGATCCTTACCGTTGCCAATATCCGGAAAGGAACCGGCAATATTGCGGGCGTTACGATTCCGACTTATGAAGGGGCGGATTTTTCCCGGGGGGACTACGATTTGTATGAAACGCCCCTGTGGGTGGATCTGGCTGCGAATCATGTGGAAAAGGCGATGGAACTCGACCTGGAAGCGGAAGTGCTGAAAGAACAGGTCCGGCTTTTGCAAAAAGAATTGCTCACCACATCACAGAGGGTAAACCTGTTTGAAAAGGTGAAAATTCCGGAAACCCTGGAAAACATTAAAAAGATTTCAATCTATATGGCAGACCAGCAGGTCAGCGCAGTCGTCCGCTCTAAAATTTCCAAAAAGAAAATAGCGCAGGCGAATGCGGCCGCCGCCGGAAGGGGGGTTGCGATCCCATGATTGTGCCCATGAAAAAAGTTTCTCTGATCGTACTTGACGGCGAGAGAAAAAATGCATTGAAAAAGCTGCGAAAGCTCGGGCTTTTGCACATTGAAATCAAAGAGGGGAAGGGGCCGCGCCTTGCGGAACTCAAGGAACAGATCGCGTCCCTGGAAAAAGGAATCTTCGCGGTCGCAGACCAGGCAGCCGGGGGGGCAGACCGGAAAGAGGCAGACACAAAGGAAGCGCTTTCCATAGCGGTAAGGATCGATTCCCTAAAGGAAGAACAAAAGAAATGTTATGCGGACATTTCAGAGGACCAGGCGGAGCTGGAACGAATCAAAGCCTGGGGGGATATGGATCCCAAAGCGATCGGGGACCTTAGCAAAAAGGGGATCGTCCTTTCCCTCCATGAAATGAATCCTTCCGTGTATGACAAACTGGGCGATTTGACCAGGACAATTGTGCTGGAACGGACAAAAAACGTGGTGCGCTTCCTTCTTTTGAACGAGGCAACGCTTGCCGGGGAAGACAGGGACTTGCTGGAGCGCAGCCGGTTTAAACTTCCGGACCTGTCAACAAAAGAAATCCGCAGGAAACTGGAAAATGCCCGCAGGCAGCTGCAGGGCATACAAAAAGAGCTGGAGTCTTTGGCGGCCTATCAACCCAGTATGGAACGGGCGGTCGTGGCATTAAAAAAGGAAGTGGAGTTTGAAACCTATGCCAGCGGAATGGGGGAGCAAGATCTTTCGAAGGATTCTTCCGGAAAGGTTTCGGTGGCTTATCTCGTAGGCTTCCTGCCGGCAGAAGATTTGGGCAAACTCCAAAAGATGGCACGGGAAAACGCCTGGGGGCTTCTGGCCGAAGATCCTACGCCGCAAGACGATGCGCCGACGAAATTGCGCAATAACAAATTTGTCAGCCTTGTTTATCCCGTGACGGATTTTTTGGGAAGTTTGCCGGGGTATTTTGAACCTGATATTTCCGGCTGGTTTTTGGTATTTATCACCATATTTGTGGGGATTATTTTCGGGGACGGCGGTTACGGCCTGCTGATTTGCGGCATAGCGGCCGCAATGATGATTAAGGGCCGGAAAGAGAAAAAGGAGATTGCCCCCATTGCATGGCTGCTTTTGCTGTTTGGCGCAATGACCGTGGTGTGGGGGACCGTTACCTGCTCCTGGTTTGGCCTGGCTGCGCAGGAGCTGCCGGAGTGGCTGAAAAAGATGTCCGTGCCGGTGATTTCCAACGTGTATTCGGATAAGATCTGGTACCCCTTCTGGACAGACGGAAAAGCAGGGCTTACCACAAGCCAGAACGTCCAGATTGTGATGTTTACGATTGCACTGGTGCATCTTTTGGCCGCACATGCAAGCGGGGCGGGAAGGAACCTGGGCTCCTTAAAAATGCTCGGGGATATCGGTTCCATCCTGGAGCTGTTAGGAATGTATTATGTGGTCCTTTCCCTGGTGGTAAACACAGCGGTATTCGGCCTGGACCTTGTGGTGGGTAAGATCCCGGTGGGGACGATTGCCGTTTCCCTTGTGATCATCGGATTTTTGGTGAATTTCATTTTCGGAAATTATGAGGAAAGTATTTTGCAGTCCGTCTTAGACAGCGTAAAGGACATCGTTTCCATGCTGCTGGGAGTCGTCAACGTATTTTCCGACATCGTTTCCTATATCCGTCTTTGGGCGGTAGGGTTAGCCGGGGCGGCAATTTCCGCAACGATCAACGATATGGTCAGCCCGCTGCTGGGACATTTTCTCTTTATTATTTTCGCCGTCGTCATCCTGGTATTCGGCCATGGACTTAACATGATTTTGAATGTATTGTCCGTGATCGTCCACGGCATCCGGCTGAATACCCTGGAATTTTCCAACCATATCGGCCTGTCGTGGAGCGGCCATAAATATGAACCGTTTGAAGAATAAAACGTAACCGTTTGGGCCGGGCAGGAAGATAGCCCCCCGAAGGGTTAGAAATAAAAAAAAGGAGATTTGATTATGGATATCGGATTGATTGGAACAGGATTGTGTATGAGTATTGCGGCGATCGGCTCCTGTATTGGCGTCGTTATCGCGGGAACCACCTGTATCGGGGCATGGAAAAAATGCTACATGAGCAATAAGGCGGCCCCTTTCATCCTTACTTCGTTTGCGGGCGCGCCCCTGACGCAGACCATTTACGGCTTCCTCCTGATGCAGACCATGCAGGGATCCGGCGCGGATCCTTTGCTGAAGCTTTGCATGGGGATTGGCGCCGGCCTGGCCATCGCTTTTTCCGCCGTGATCCAGGGAAAAGCCGGCGCGGCAGGGGCGGATGCCATGGCTGAAACGGGAAAGGGCTTTGCACAGTACATTACCGTTGTCGGTCTTTGCGAAACCATTGCCTTGTTCGTGCTGGTATTCAGCATGGTTGCCCTTGGGTAGCATCTGTTGGCGCGGCCGGAGACTGTGAAAAACAGAAGATTTGAAGAAAGGGAAGGGCTGTACCGAAAGGGATTCGGTGTCAGCCCTTTTGCTTTTGTAATGTATTTCGATTATCATGGAAATGGGCTTACCAAGTCCACAGCTTTTGACACACAAACCTGCGGCAAGAAAACTTTACCAACCATAAGTCTGGTAATTTGAATTTACCGCATTATCGTCCGGCCGTCGCGCCATGCGCGCCCGGCGGGATGGAGCAGCTCCTTTTTGCGGGAATGCGATCGCAATTTTACCCGTATCCGGGGGAGGATGGAAACACGAGAACAGGTATGGTAAAATACAGAACGACAAATTGCGGGCAAAAGGAGTTGGGAAAATGCACGGAATAAAAAGGGAAGAATTGAAAGCGATTATCGAAGGAAGAGGCTGCGGGAAGAACGTGCCCATGCTGTATGATCAGTGGATCGCGCCGTCGGTGATGGGGGATCAGGAAGAGGGGGTACGCCGGCTGCTTTCCGAAGTGCCCTGCGATGCGGCTGCGGTGGAATTCGTATGGCCCGATATGGATCGGGCGCCGCAGGACGATCCGGATTATCGCTGGATGCACCGGGACGTGGAGAGAAAGAAAGGCGTGGGCCTTGACTCGGAGGGCTGTCTGGAGTGGGAAGAAGCGGATGCGTTTTACGCGCATTTTCCGTCTGCGGATTATCCGGGGTTGATCCCTGGGGAAAGGCCGAAGGACGACGGGCGCTATTTGCTGGGCAGATTTTGGTATTGCTTTTTCGAACGGCTTTGGTCCCTGCGGGGGATGGAAAATGCGCTGACGGATTTTTACCTGTATCCGGAAGAGGTGCACAGGCTGTTTCGCAAACTGACGGATTTCTATATGCGCGCGATGGAGCGCGGAGTGGAAGAGTTAGGAATCGACGGAATCTTTACCTCCGATGACATCGGCACACAAAAGGCCCCTTTCTTCTCTCTGGAAATTTTCAGGGAGTTCTTCAAGCCTTATTACAGGGAACTGTGCGACAAGGCGCACGAGCTGGGGATTCACTTCTGGCTGCATTCCTGCGGGAATATCGAGCTATTCCTGGAAGACTTTATCGAGATCGGCCTGGATGTGATTCACCCCATTCAGAAGGGCACTATGGACGAAAAGCGGATCGCGCAGAAGTACGGGGACAGGATCTGTCTGTACGTGGGCTTCGATGTCCAGCAGACGATTCCGTTCGGGACGGAGGAAGAGGTGCGTCGGGAGGTGCGCCACCTGATCGATACCTATGCCAGGCCGGATGGGAGGTTTTTGCTGACTATGGGCAACAATACTACGCAGGACTGGAAGCTGTCCAGCCTGGAAGCGCTGTATGATGAAACGATCTCGTACGGGCAGAAGGTATTTCGGAGGTGGCAGGAGGGAAAAGATTGAAAAATGTGCCTGATGGCACATTTTTCAATCGGCAGTTTTGTGTCGGAGCAAAAGACGCTCCGATATGGAGGTAACGATGAGGAGTATCCTGAAAGAAATGACGAGAGAGGAAAAATTCCGCCTGCTGACGGGGACGGGATCCAATACCAGCTATGAAATTTCCAGGCTGGGCATCCGGCAGATGCGTTTCCACGACAGCCCCTTCGGCGTGCGGATGAAGGCGGCACAGACGCAGAGGAAGGAGACGGCCCGGAAAGCCTTTTCCGCTTTCCCCAATGCGGATAAGGGGGAAGAAGTGGTTTCCACGGCTTTTCCTGCGGGGTGCGCCCTGGGAGCCACCTGGGATAAGGAGCTGCTCTACCGCGTCGGGCGGGCGCTGGGAGAAGAGTTTCGGGCGTATGGGATCAATGCGGTGATGGGTCCGGCGGTAAACCTCAAACGCCATCCCCTGTGCGGGCGAAATTTCGAATATTTTTCGGAAGATCCGGTGCTTTCGGGGGAACTGGGCGCAGCCTATGTGGAAGGGGTTCAGTCCGCAGGCGTGGCCGCGACGCCCAAACACTTCATCGCCAACAATCAGGAGAAAGGGCGTTTTACGACATCCAGCGAGATGGACGAGCGCACCATGCGGGAGCTCTACTTAAAGCCTTTCGAAAGGATCGTAGCGCGGGCGAAGCCCTGGGCGATGATGTGTGCCTATAATCGGATCAACGGGGTCTACGCGTCGGAGCACAGACAGCTGCTTCGGGAAATCCTCCGGGAAGAGTGGGGATTCGACGGAATCGTGATCTCCGACTGGGGGGCTGTGAAGAATCGGGCCTTTTCCCTTCTGGCATCCGTGGAGCTGTGTATGCCTTATCAGCAGGAGGCATATGGGCAGTTGGAGAACGCTTATCGGGAAGGGCTGATCGATGATGGCGCAGTGGACGAGGCGGTGGAACGGCTGTTGGCGTTTCTGGAACGCACGAAGGCGGTTTATGAGCCGCATGAAATCGATTTCGAAGGCCACGACGAACTGGCCGTACAGGCGGCCTGCGAGGCCATTACCCTGCTCAAAAACGAGAGGGATGTCCTGCCCCTTCAGCCTGGAGGCTGCGGCAGAGTGCTGGTGATCGGAGAGAGGGCCGTCCGGCCTTTTATCGGCGGCGACGGCAGTTCCAGAGTCAAGAATCCCCCTGTTGTGCGCGAGCCTTTAGCGGAGCTGAAACGTTGCCTGGGAAAGGGCGCGGAAGTAGAATTTCTGGACGAGGGTTGCCTGAAGACTTATGAAAATGAGATCGGCTACATGGAGAACGCCCTCTATGAAAAAGCTTCCAAAGCGGATGCCGTTGTGGTTTTCCTGGGACAGGATTATTCGCAAAGCAGCGAAACCATGGACCGCAATCATATGGAAATCGAACCGTACCAGGAGCACGTACTCAGGGTGTGCCGAAGAGCGAGCCAGCGCGTCATTGCGGTATTGAACATCGGAAGCGCAGTCACAGTGAGCCATTGGGAAAAGTATGCGGATGCCATTCTGGTCAGCTGGATGGGTGGACAGGGGATGGGCGCGGCGGTGGCCCGGGCGCTGACCGGCGCCATAAACCCGGCGGGCAGGCTGGCGGAAACGTTTCCGAAACGCCAGCAGGATGTCCTGAGTTTGCAGACCTATCCTGGGGATGGCCTGAAAATCGAGTATCGGGAAGGGCTGATGGTGGGCTATCGGCATTTCGACACCAATCATGTGGAACCCGCATATGAGTTCGGATTCGGTCTCTCCTATACCCGCTTCGCCTACCGAAACCTGACCCGGGATGGGCTGAAACTTCGGTTTGAACTGGAAAATACGGGAAAACGGGACGGGGAAGAGGTGGTGCAGGTCTATGTATCCGCGCCGAAACAGTCCTGGGTCACCCATCCGGAAAAAGAGCTGAAGGCTTTTGAAAGGGTATTCCTGAAGGCGGGAGAAACCGTTCAACTGGAAATCCTGCTGAAAGAGGAGGATTTTTGCTATTATAATGTGGCGCTGCAGCGCTGGATTTCGGAAGAGGGGGCTTATACGGTGCGCATCGGGTCTTCCTCCCGGAATCTCCCGCTTTCCTGCGGGATCGAGAGGAAGACGGATGCGCTGATCACCACATCGTATGCGCCCGAATGACGCCCCCGGCGCCGGGAATCAGTCCCCGGAAAAGTCTCCCCGGTATTCCCGGACGATTTCTACCATGTTCAGATAATTTTGGGCCGGGACGTAGTCCGGGATGGAATTGCCGGTGCCGAAGGCGAATCCGCCGCAGCCTTCGCAGGCGCGGATCACATCCAGAATGTATTCTTTCAGATCCTGTCTGGAATAGGCGCACAGGACGTCCACATCGATTCCGCCGAAGTTGCCGATGCGGTCTCCATAGCGCTTTACCCATTCGGGGAAAGGGGCGATCTGATCTTCGTTGGAATGCTTCGCATCGATTCCGCAGGCGATCAGGTCGTCCATCACGTTGAAAATGCAGCCGCAGGAATGAAGTAAAAACGGCTTATTCCAGGAATGCACGATATCGATGACTTTTTTGTACTGAGGGAGGATATGCGCGCGGATATCGTCGGAGGAGAGCAGCGAATTGCTCTTAAATCCCAGATCGTCCCCGAACCGCAGGACGCAGTAAATGTCTCCGTATTCTTTCATGAAGCGTGACCAGATTTGCTGGCTGAGCGTTCCGGCCGCCTCGAACAGCCCTGCGTAGAGTTCTTCGTCGTCCACAGCGATATAGCAGAGGTTCTGATATCCGGTGAGATCCTGCACGCATTCAAAGACGCCGTTTCCGGGACCGCCTACGGCCTTCATTCCGGCGGGCATATTGTCGCGCAGAGCGCGGAAATATTTGCCGTATTCCGCGAAATAGCGGTCGCACAGTTCATCCCAGGGATAGGCGAGAAAATCCTCCATCGTCTTGATCGCCGGATCCAGTCCCGGATTGCCCAGGGCGCCCCCGCCCGGAAGGATGCCGCCGATACAGCATTCGAAAGAGACGGTATCGTATCCGTGATCCCTGAAAAAACCGCAGTAACGACGAAAATATTCGTTCAGATCCCTCTCGTCCCCATTCCAGAGAGGGGTGAAATCGTATCCGATGATTTCCGCCATCTTGTTTTGGGAGATGATGTGTTCATAGAGTGGGAGCCGCGCGGATTCCCGATTGCGGGCGGCATTTAGAACATTGTGGTAGTCCGGTTGAAAATTCATTGATTATCCCTCCTGAAAAGATCCGTTTCGTCCGGCAAAAGCTTGTTTTCGCAAAGCCGTTATCTTATGTTATCATGAGGAGGGACAGAGAGCGATGCGATTTTTGCGGAGTGGTGAACACATTTTTACCTGTATGGAACCGAAGACAAATATCGATAAAAGGGAGGAAAGAGATTCATGGCGCGGTTTGAGAACTGGGAAGCGCAGAAAGAAAAGCGCATGCAGGTGGAGTTTTTTATCCATGACAGCGGTGCCCGGGAAATCGCGGTGGAAGAACACTGGCACGACTGCATGGAAATCCAGTACCTTCTGGAAGGAGAGTCCCTGCATGTGATCAACGGGAGATCCTGCCGGATTGGGGCCGGGCAGCTGTTGGTACTGAATCCCGGAAACGTGCACGGCAGCTTCTATGCTGCCGGAATCCATACGAAAACGGCGGTTCTCAAATTCGATGAGGCCTCTTTGGAACAATTCCGGAAAGCGAGGCGGTTTCGCTATCTGGATCGGTTTATGCAGAACAAAGAAACGGTATGGCATCCGGATGCAGCCCAACGGGAAAAGATCCGGGCATTTCTCGATCAGCTACAGGCGGAGAAGGGAGAAAAAGGAAGAGGATACGAACTGATCATGCAGGGGATCGCCTTGCAGTTTGCGGGATATTTGGTTCGGGAGGGAATGCTCGACTGGCATGGAGGGGAACCGACAGCGGATATCGGGCCGGATCTGGAAAGGATCGTCCATTATATTGAAGAAAACTATATGCAGGATATCAATCTGGAAAAAGTCGCGGAAGAGCTGCACATGAATTATTCCTATGCTTCCCGCTACTTCCGGAAGATGACCGGGAAAAATTTTAAGGAATTCCTGGATTTCGTCCGCATTTCAGAAGCCAGCAGAATGCTTTCGGACAGGCGAAAGAGCATTGCCGAAATCGCGTCGGCGTGCGGTTTCCCCTGTCCGCAGACGATGACGCGAACCTGCAGGAGACTGCTGGGAGTGAGCCCGTCCGCGCTGAGGGCGGGGAGGGACAGATAGGAGCCATAGTTCAGAGAAATTTCACTT
>CALWGP010000005.1 GCA_944380095.1 uncultured Lachnospiraceae bacterium
TTTATCCAGAGCCAGCCTGCGGCTTACGAGATGTGCCGGAAATACTACCCGGCGCTGTTTGAGCGGATCCGGGAAGCCATCAAGGGCGGACAGTGGATCGCGGAAGGCGCTATGTGGGTGGAGCCGGATACCAATATGGCAAGCGGCGAGGCGCTGATCCGTCAGCTGGTACACGGCAAGCGCTATTATAAGGATGTGCTGGGCGTGGACAGCCAGGTGCTGTGGCTGCCGGATACTTTCGGCTATACTGCGGCCCTGCCCCAGATCTTAAACAGCTGCGGCGTGAAATATCTGGTGACCCAGAAGATTTTCTGGTCTTATAACGAAGGCGAGCAGTTCCCTTACCACTATTTCTACTGGGAAGGCATGGACGGTTCCAAAGTGGTTTCCTTCCTGCCCACCAGTTATACCTACCGGACGGATCCTACGGAGCTGGCCAAAGTGTGGAACGAGCGGAGCCAGAAGAGGGATCTGGACGCGTTCCTTTTGCCCTTCGGTTACGGCGACGGCGGCGGCGGCCCTGCCCGGGATTACATCGAGTATGCGATCCGGGAAGAGAACCTGGAAGGCTGCCCGAAGGTGAAGCTGGAAGGACCGAAGGAATTCTTCGACGATATGCAGGCGGAAGGCGGCCCCAAACACACCTACACCGGCGAGCTGTATTTCTCCGCACACCGCGGGACTTACACTTCCCAGGCCATGGTGAAGAGAAACAACCGCAAGTCCGAGCTGGGCTTAAGGGAGCTGGAAATGTGGGGAGCTCTGGCCCTGCGCAAAGGACAGGACTATCCCCTTGGGCAGGCGGACGCCCTCTGGAAGGAAGTGCTGCTGCACCAGTTCCACGACATCCTGCCCGGTTCTTCCATCGCCCGGGTATATGAGGAAGCGGAAGCAGCTTATGAAAAGATCCACGAGGAAACGGACGCTTTGACGAAGCAGGCGGCCGGCGGACTTTTGGACAGCGCTGACGGCGTGACTGCCTTTAACTCCCTGGGATTTGAGAGAAAGGCCCTGATCTGCCTGCCGGATGCTTTCGCAGGCGGTGCGAAGACGGCCGAGGGCGAGGCAGTGCCCGTTGAGCGCACAAAAGAGGGCGCCAAAGCGCTGGTGACCCTGCCTTCCTGCGGCGCGGTTTCCCTGATTCCCGCAGAAGAAGGAGACTGCAGCGGCGTGCAGGGCGTTTCCGTACAGGAGACTGCGGAAGGCTTTGTGATGGAAAACAGCCTGGTGAAGGCTGTGGTCAGCCGGAAGGGCGAAGTGACTTCCTTTATCTTAAAGGAGAGCGGCAGGGAGTTTGCGGCCGCGCCCATGAACCGGTTCCGTCTGTTTAAGGATGTGCCCCGCCTGTTCGACGCCTGGGACATCGATTCCAACTATGTGGACCAGGAAATCCCGGCACTGGAAGAAGCCAGCGTTTCCGTGGAGAAAGCAGCCGGACTGGAAGCGGTCCTGGTGCTTACCGGAAAGATCGGCGGTTCCTGCCTGACCCAGCGCATCAGCCTGGCTGCCGAGAGCAGAAGGCTGGAGTTTTCCACGGACATCGACTGGAAAGAGCTGCACCGCCTGCTGAAGGTGGCGTTCCCGGTGGACGTATATGCGGAAGACGGCATCAACGAGATGCAGTTTGGTTTCGTGAAGCGTCCCACCCATCGTTCCAGGGCTTATGAGCAGGATCGCTTCGAAGTGTGCAACCACCGTTACAGCGCCCTTTGCGACAATGCCCACGGCGCGGCGGTATTAAACGACTGCAAGTACGGCATCAGCATGAACGGCAATGCGCTGGAGCTGACCCTTCTGCGTGCGGCCGCCGCTCCGGAACTGCGTGCGGATAACCGGAAGCACCATTTCACCTATGCCTTTACCGCATGGGAAGGCAGCTTCGCGGACTGCGACGTGGTACGCCAGGGCTATGAGCTCAACGTGGCGCCCCTTGTGCTGGAAGGCAGCACGAAAGCGTTCAGCGCCTTTGACGTGGACAAGGACAATGTGATCCTGGAAACCTGCAAACCGGCGGAAGACGGAAGCGGAGACCTGATCCTGCGCCTGTATGAGTCCAAGAAAGCGGCGGGCACGGCGAAGGTTACCTGCAGGCTGGGAGACTTTACCGCACAGGAATGCGATATGCTGGAAAATCCCCTGTCCGATCTTGCGGTCTGCGACGGCGGCATGAACCTTTCCTTCCGCGCGTTTGAGATCAAGACCATCCGGCTTCATTTTGCATAACAAATAAAACTGCCGTCCCGGGAGGTTTTCTCCTGCGGCGTCCCCGGTCCGCACTCCGGCCAGCACAGCTGGGAGTCGTTTGGACCGGGGACGCCGTTTATTTTTGCTTGTGTATGCCGGGTGTGGTCTAAAGGCAAGAAGCGATCTCCCAGACCACAGCCAGCACTGCTATCGGATAAAAAAAGACTGCAAAAAATGATTCCTCATTTTCCGCAGTCCTCTTCCTATATCTTCCTGTATCGTCCTGTATCTTCCGGTCGCTTCCGGGAGCCTGTCTTAGGCTTCCTCTTCGTCTTCCGCTTTCGGCTGTGCAGCCTCCTGCACCGCTTCCTGCACCTCTTTTGCCGCGTTTTCAACGGCCTGGGCGCCGTCGCTGACGGTATCCGCTGTCCGGGAGGTCATCTCGCGGACCTTGTGCAGGGCGTTTTCCACCTGCTCGTCCACTGCCTGGAACTCCTCGCTGTTTTTGATTTTGTCCACGGTCTCGGAAACTTTGCCGCTCACCGCTTCATATTCACTGCTGTTTTTCAGCTTCTGCACCGCTTCGCCGAATTTGGTGGCCACGTTGTCGCACAGATTGGCCGCCTTGTCGGACGCTGCCTTTAAGTCCAGCGTCACATAAGTGTGGCCCTGGGCGTTGGTCCCGGCCGTAAAAATGCGGGAAGTGTCCTTTTTCTCGCAGTCTTCTTCCTCGTCTTCAAAATCATCGTCGAAAAAGTCATCGTCCTCAAAGTCGTCGTCCGCCGCTGCGTCCCCGTCGTAAGCTTCGCATTCCGGATCAGCCGCCTTTTTGTGTTTCTGTAAATAGTAATAAGTGCCCGCTGCTGCGGCGCCGGCAGCTGCCGCAAAAAGAACGAGTCTTCCCCAGTTTTTTGCCATAATATCCCTCCACATGTTTTTTAATCATTTTAATACTATTTTACGGAATTGAAAAGAGAGTATGTATAAAAAAAGTCTAAACTTACCGGTTGAAGGCGGCAAACCGATATGCTATCATCAAATATAGGCCGGAAAGGCTGTCGGATACGGGGTTTCGTCCATGAATGATAAATTTTTTGATTTAAAACAGGAAAAACAGAACCGGATCATCAATGCGGCGCTCAAAGTGTTTGCGCGCAACAGATACCGGCACGCCAGCACGGACGAGATCGTGAAGGAGGCGGGGATCAGCAAGGGGCTGATTTTCCACTATTTTGAGAGTAAGGCAGGGCTGTATGAGTTCCTGTTTGAATACAGCGCACGGTTTATGCTGCTGGAGCTGTCCCGGGAAGTGGACGGCGCGCAGACGGACTTTTTCGAGCTGGTCCGCCAGATGGAGCGGGCCCGGATGCAGGTGATGAAGCTGTATCCGTACATGCAGCAGTTTCTGAATATGTGCTTAAAGGAGACGTGCCGGGAGGCGGACGGGATTGCGGAGAGGCGCACGGAGTACGTGGAGCGGATGCTTTCCTATACGAGACAGCCGGACTACAGCGTCTTTTCGGGAATTGGGGAACCGGAGCGGATTATGGGACTGGTCCGGTACGCCATCGCGGGGATTACGGAAGAGATGAGCGGCAGATACGATTTTACCCCGGAGAAGCTGTATGAGGAAATCTGCAGCTATCTGGAGATTTTAAGGCGGATGACCTATCCGGATCTGCGTTCTGCCCTATCCATAGAGAAGGAGGAAAAAGAAGGATGAAGGAAAAGCTGTATACCATTCCATTAAACGATGCGGTCAACGCCGACGACGAGTGCCCGTTTTGCTACATCGAGCGCAACGTGGAACAGGACCTGATGGATTTCGTCCTGGGTTCCGCCGCTTCCTATATGGAGAGCGACGTGCGGGAAGAGACGGACCGGGAGGGATTTTGCAGGGCCCACATGAAAAAGATGTTTGACTACGGGAACACCCTGGGCAACGGCTGGATCTTAAAGACCTACTATAAGAAGCTGATTCGGGAAATGGAAGGGGAGTTCGCCCAGTTTAAACCGGGCAAGGTTTCCTTTGCGGACAAGCTCAAAAAGATTGCCCCGGCCAATTCCGTCTGCCAGTGGATCGAGAAAAAGGAGGGCACCTGTTACATCTGCGACCGCTTCCGGAAAGAATACGAGCGGTATCTGGACACCTTTTTCTATCTGTTCCAGAACGATCCTGCCTTTGTGGAAAAGATCAAAAACGGCAAGGGATTTTGCCTGCATCATTTTGCGGACCTGTGCCGGGGGGCGGACAGCCGGCTATCGGAGCAGCAGAAGGCAGCCTTCTACCCCATGATTTTCGAGGTGATGAAGCGGAACATGGAACGGGTATCCGGGGACGTGGACTGGCTCATTGAGAAATTCGATTACCTCAACAAGGACGCGGACTGGAAAAATTCCCGGGACGCGGTCCAGCGCGGGATGCAGAAGCTCAAAGGCGGCTATCCCGCGGATCCGGTTTATAAAATGAATAAATAAAATCTTGCGGCCGGAGGGCACGGATCCTTCCGGCCGTAAAATTTTGTTGGATTTGTGAACAAATTGTGATATTCTAGTTCAAATGGGCCGGATTTGCGCCGGAGCGTCGCAAATCCTGTCCGCGTGACGTCGGACCGCAGAATCGGCGCACGTTTCTTAGTGCAAAACGCTTCGGAATGGAGGAAAACATGCAGAGCAGAAAAATTATTCAGGTGGAGGACAAGGTGCCCCTGGGGCTTTTGATTCCGTTGAGCATCCAGCATATGTTCGCCATGTTCGGCGCATCCGTGCTGGTTCCTTTTTTGTTCGGGATCAATCCTGCCATCGTGCTGTTTATGAACGGGGTGGGGACACTTTTGTTTATCGCGATCACCAAGGGAAAGGCGCCCGCATACTTGGGTTCCAGCTTCGCCTTCCTGGCGCCGGCGGGAATCGTCATCAGCCAGATGGGGTATGAATACGCCCAGGGCGGTTTCGTGGTGGTAGGTTTTATCGGATGTATCCTGGCAGCCGTGATTTATAAATTCGGTACGGACTGGATCGACGTGGTGCTTCCGCCGGCGGCCATGGGCCCGGTCGTGGCGCTCATCGGTCTGGAACTGTCCTCTTCGGCGGCGGAGAACGCAGGGCTTTTGGACGAGACGGTTTCCGTCCCCAACCTGGTCGTCTTTCTGGTGACCTTGGGCGTGGCGGTATTTGGTTCCGTAGTGTTCCGGAAGTTCCTCTCCGTGATCCCGATTTTGATCGCGGTGATCGCGGGTTATGTGGCGGCCATCTGCTGCAACGTTGTGGACTTTACCGCAGTGGCAGGCGCACCGGTCTTTGAACTGCCTCATTTCCAGCTGGCAAAATTCGATATTAACGCGATCCTGATTATCCTGCCGGTGATCCTGGTGATCACTTCCGAACACATCGGCCACCAGGTGGTTACCAGCAAGATTGTGGGAAGGGATCTGTTAAAGGATCCGGGCCTGCACCGGTCTATCTTTGCGGATAACTTTTCCACCATGCTCTCCGGTCTCATCGGTTCGGTGCCTACCACCACTTACGGGGAAAACATCGGCGTGATGGCGGTGACGAAGGTGTACAGCGTCCGCGTCATCGGCGGCGCGGCCGTGCTTTCCATCATCTGTTCCTTTGTGGGCAAGCTGTCCGCCCTGATCCAGACCATTCCCGGGCCTGTAATCGGTGGGATTTCCTTCCTGCTTTACGGCATGATCGGTACTTCCGGTATCCGGATCCTGGTGGACTCCAGGGTGGATTACGGGAAATCCAGGAACCTGATTTTGACTTCCGTGATTTTTGTCACCGGCCTTTCCGGCATCACGGTGACCATCGGCAACATCCAGCTGACGGGCATGGTGCTGGCCTGCATCGTGGGCATGCTCATGGGCCTGACCTTCCACCTGCTGGAGAAGTTCCATCTGACCAACGACGAGGCATAAAGGGAGCAATCTTTCGACAAAAGTAAAAAGTACCCTGCTGCGGGGCGCTGCCGGCTGAACGCAAAGCTAGGCAGCGCCCCGTTTCTGTTATTTATTACAGGATAGCGTCTTTTTAGGGCATATTTTCCACGGAAAGGATGCCGACTGGTATACTGGGGAAAAGGACCGGCGGGACCGGGACGGCAATGACACAGGAAAGAAAGGAAGGGCACTATGGGGCAGAGGATATACGGTTGGATCATCACGGGGGCAGCGTTGGTTTGCCTGGCGATTCTTGGAATCGGGTTTCAAAAGGAGACGGCAGGGATTCCGCAGCAGTATGCGGACCGGATTACGGACTGGGGCAACGGGGAATTTTTGTTTTGCAATGATCCGGGAAATATCGCCGTGGATACGCAGGAAAAGCAGCTGTTTTATGACAATATGCTCATCGTTTATACCGACGGCGGACTGTCGGCGGGACAGCAGGAAGAGCTTGCCCGGATGGTGGACGGGACGGTGGTGGGAAAGCTGGACAAAGGGCTTTCCGTCCTGCAGATCCTGGTGGAACCCACCGGGCTGGCGCAGCTTCACCGGATGGCGCAGCAGCTGGCTGCCTCGGACCTGGTCCTGGCGGCGGAGATCGACGTCCCCCTGTTTGAAGAACCCGGCGGGGAAGGAGACAGCAATCCGGATGAGGCCCAAAAAGACGCACCGGAGGGCGGCTGGTGGGAGGAAGCCATCGGCGCCGATACCGCCTGGGAATACGAGGATTTCTGTCAGTCCGTCCCGGTCGTAGGCGTGGTGGACAACGGTTTTAAGCTGGATCACGAATGCCTGAAAGGACGAGCTTCCATGCTGGACGGATATCCGGTCAACAGCATCGATACAGAGATGCCGGATCACGGCAGCAGCGTAGCCGGCGTGCTGGCAGGGCAGAAGACGGCCGGCGGGTTTCGGGGCGTGGCGCCGAAGGCTGACCTTCTTTGCGTGGACTGGACCCGGGATCCGGCCCGACAGAAGGATGTCTATTCCACAATGGATTTTATCCGGGCGTTTAGGGACCTGGCGGAAGCCGGGGCTACGGTCATTAACTTCTCTGCAGGGATGTATGTACAGACTTACATGACCTATCTGGAAGAAGTCCTGGGGAGCGCCTTTGTTGTTTTTCCAAACGATGAGCTGTATGACGAGGTATGGGACAGCTATATAGCCTATGTGCAAAATTCCGCGAAAATTTCGGCCAAACACTGCCTTTTTCTGATGACATACCTTCTGGGACAGGAAAAGGACGTTCTTTTCATACAGGCCGCAGGCAACGGATGGAAAGGCAACACCGTAGGAAAAGAGCAGGCCATGGACGCTGTAAACACAGGTTTTTTTGCTTCCGTCACCCAGGCGGTTTTTGATGAGGTGTGCAGGACGCAGGAGGACAACCAGGCGGAGGATTTAGAGGAGTACAGGATGTGGGGGAAATTTCCCTACAGTGAGTTTAAAAGCCGGATCCTGGTGGTGGGGGCCGTATGCAGGGAAACGGATGAAAACGGAAATTACAGGATGGCGGATTTTTCCAATTACGGGGTTAGCGTGGACATCTGCGCGCCGGGAACGGATCTTAAAACCGCTTCCGCTTCCGGGGGCTATGTGACCGGCGTACAGGGCACCAGCTTCGCGGCGCCCATGGTGGCGGGGGCGGCGGCCTTTTTAAAATCCATCGACGAAGATCTGACCGCCGGTGAAATCAGGGAACTGCTGCTGAAAAATACGGACCGGGAAGCCTTTCTGAAAAACAACAAAACGGGGATCAAACCGGTCCTTAACATCGGCATGGCTGTGGAAGCGCTGCTTTCGCAGGAAGGCATAATGCCGCAACCCCAGGGAAACGAAGAGCACGATAAGCTGCTGGAAAGCAAGCTGGAAGGGCTGATTGCGGAATATGGGATGATTTCCACGGGGACGCGGGAATACCTGGCGGAAACGCTGAATGCAACGCAGCTGTCCGTCCCTTCCGGGGAGCTTACCGGGGTTTTGGGCGGGGACATTTATGACTATGACGGGGACGGGGAAACGGAGCTGATGGCGGCAGTGCTGGAAACCCGGACGCAGGGGACGGACGGGACAAAGACAGGCGGGACCGTCTGCCGGATTTGCATTTATGAGGCGACAGAGGAAGGCGCGCAACTGGCGGACGAATGCAGCATTTCCATGAGCGGGCTGGATTCCTGGATGGACGCTTCCTGGCAGCTGGCCCGGGGAAGGGACTTGCAGGGACGGACGGTCCTGTATGCGGACGCCTATTATTCCATGAACGACCTGTTCTTTTCCGTGGTTTCCCTTTGCTATGAAGACGGCAGGCTGCTGCCAAAAAGGGGCGTGCAGTGCGCGGAAACAGGGGCAGGCTGCGCCTGTTATATCCTGTCGGACGGGGCAGGGATCGAAGGGGGAAACCTTGTGGGCGCGCAGGGGGGCTGGACGGAGCAGGTCTTTTATCCGTGGGAAAACGCATGGCTGGAATCCGGCGGCCCGGACCCGGAGCAGGCCCGTTCTTTCCGGATGGTTTATGAGGAAAATCTAAAGCAGGTAGGCCTGGCCGATGCGAACCCCAGGGGAAGGATGATGGCGGAAGAATATCCGGAAATCGGGGCCTTTAGCGGGGAAAACAGGGAAGAGTTCCAAAGACAGGTACAGGCCCAGGAGGACTTCTATTATGACTGCTGCGTCAGGAGGATGGACGAACACTTTTCCATGGCGGACGGCAGCGCCCTGACGCCGCTGTGCGGGGTGCTTTCCCCGCGGTATCGGGACCCGGATACGGGGCGGGTCGGGATACGGCTTACGTGCTACGACGCCTACCGGGACGGGAGATAGGGAAAACGGCAGGGACTCCTTTGGCTTTACAGGGCGCACGCGAGCCGATATAATAAAAGAATGCGATCGTTTTGACCTGAAGCAGAAAGGAGGCCGCCATGTCCGTTCGACTGATTCTGGGAGGATCCGGCAGCGGGAAGAGCGCGTTTTTGTACCGGGAACTGATACAGCGTTCCATACAGGAACCGGACGGGAAATTTTTCCTCATCGTGCCGGACCAGTTTTCCATGCAGACCCAGAAGGATCTGGTACAGATGCATGAAAAAAAGGGAATTTTAAATATCGACGTGTTAAGCTTCGGACGGCTGACCCACCGGATTTTTGAAGAATTGGGAGGCGTGAACCGGCCCATGCTGGATGATACGGGCAAGAGCCTGATCGTGCGCCGGGTGGCGGCCCTAAAAAAGGAGCAGATGCCCGTGATCGGCGGGAATTTAGGCAAAACCGGTTACGTCCACGAGGTAAAGTCCGCCATTTCGGAGTTTATGCAGTACGGTATCCGGGGAAGCGACTTAGAAGAGCTGACGGAATTTTCCAAAAAAAGGGGACAGCTGTCCGCCAAGTTAAAGGATCTGAAGGTAATTTACGAAGGATTCCTGGAGTTTATCCACGACCGCTTCCTGACGGCGGAGGAATCCCTGGAAGTGCTGGCGGATCTTTTGCCTTCTTCGGAGCTGATGCGGGGCAGCGTGGTGGCCTTCGACGGGTTTACCGGGTTTACCCCGGTGCAGAACCGGGTGCTGCGCTGCCTGTTTTCCATGGCGTCGGAGGTGCTGATTACCGTGACGCTGGACGGCAGGGAGGACGTTTCCGTGCAGCAGGGGGAACAGGAGCTGTTTTCCTTAAGCAAAAAGACCGTCCGTTCCCTGGAAAAGCTGGCCCGGGAAGCCGGGGCGGTCCGGGGAAAGGACGTGGTGCTCAATCCCCCGGTTTTGCCCCGGTTTTTGCATGCCCCGGCCCTGGCCCATCTGGAACGGAACCTGTTTCGCTACCCCGCCCGGCCCTTTGGGGAAAAACCGGAAGAGATCCGGATTTTTGAAGCCTCCACCCAGAGGGAAGAGGTGCGCCAGATCTGCATTTCTATCCGCAGGCTGATTCGCCAGAAGGGGTACTGCTATCGGGATATCGCGGTAATCTGCGGGGATTTTTCCGCCTATGCCAGCTGTCTGGAACAGGAATTTGCCGCTTACGGCATCCCGGTCTATCTGGACCAGACCAGGGGGATTGTGCTCAATCCCTTCATCGAATATTTAAAGAGCGCCCTGCAGGTACGGGTGCAAAACTACAGTTATGAGGCGGTTTTCCATTATCTGCGCAGCGGGCTGGCGGATTTTTCCCCGGAGGAAACGGACCGGCTGGAGCGTTATGCGAGGGCGCTGGGCATCCGGGGGAAAAAGAAGTGGGAAACCTTGTTCGTCTATCCTTCGCAGGATATGACGGACGCTGTAGCGCAGCTGGAGGAATTAAATGCTTTAAGGGCCCGGCTGGTGGAACAGATGGAGCCTTTGTACGGGCGCTACCGGAAAATGGAACAGTTTGCCAGGGGCCTGTACCGGTTCATTGCAGCCAACCGGGTGCAGGAAAAACTGGTCCGTTTTTCCGAAAAGTTTGAACGGGAAGGGGATCCGGTGCGAGCCAGGGAATACGCCCAGATCTACCGTTTGGTGATGGATCTTTTGGACCAGATTGTGAGCCTGGTCGGGGAGGAAGAATCCTGTCCGGAAGAATTTGCCAGGATTTTGGAAGCGGGGTTTGAGGAGATCCAGGTAGGGACCATCCCCGTCAATGTGGACCGGGTGATGGCCGGGGATATGGAGCGTACCCGTTTACAGCAGGTGAAGGTCCTGTTTTTTGCAGGGGTCAACGACGGCTATATCCCCAAAAATGCGGGGAAGGGAGGCATCCTGTCCGATCTGGAACGGGAATTTCTGACCGGTTCCGGGAAAGAACTGGCGCCCTCCCCCCGGCAGCAGATGTACATCCAGCGGCTGTATCTGTACCTGACCCTGACGAAACCCTCGGAACGCCTCATCCTCTCCTGCTGCCGCATGGACGGGGAAGGAAAGTCCATGCGGCCCAGCTATCTGATCGGGCAGCTGACCCGGCTCTTTTCCTCCCTTACCGTGGAACAGCCGGAAAGACAGCCTGTGCTTTCCAGGATCCAGACCATGGCCGACGGCAGGGAATATCTGGTGGCAGGACTTAGGGCTTTTGCGGACGGAAGACAGGAGGAAGAACAGAAGCGGGATTTTTATACCCTGTACCGGCTGTACCAAAAAGACAAGGATTATGCGGAATGGACAAAAGCCATGACCGAAGCGGCCTTTTTTTCCTATCAGGAAACTTCCCTGGGCAGGGCGGTGGCTTTGGCGCTCTACGGACAGACCCTCCTGGGAAGCATCAGCAGGCTGGAGCAGTATGCGGCCTGCGCCTATTCCCATTTTTTGCGCTACGGCCTGCGGCTGAGGCAGCAGGAGGAATACAGCTTTGAGGCGGTGGACCTGGGCAATATTTTCCATGGGGTGCTGGAGATTTTTTCCCGGAGCCTGGGGGAAAACGGGTATACCTGGTTTACCTTTCCCAAAGAAGAAGGGGAGCGTCTGATCGAAGAGGCGGTGGACGCCTTTGCGGTGAATTATCACAATACGGTGCTGTTTGACAATGCCAGAAACGCCTATATGATTACCCGGATCAAGCGGATCTTGAAGCGCACGGTGGCGGCGATGCAGTACCAGCTCAAAAAGGGGAGTTTTGTGCCGGAGCAGTTTGAAGTCTCTTTTTCCGTGCTGGAAGAGCTGGAGACGGTGAGCGTGGCCCTTTCGGAACAGGAAAAAATGCGTCTGAAAGGCCGGATCGACCGGATGGACGTGCGGGAAGATGAAAAACATGTTTACGTCAAGGTGGTGGACTATAAGTCCGGCAGCAGGGATTTTTCCCTGGCGGCCCTGTATTACGGCCTGCAGCTGCAGCTGGTGGTCTATTTAAACGCGGCCATGGAACTGACGGCCAAAAAGCATCCGGATAAGGAGGTAGTCCCCGCCGCCATGCTCTATTACCGGGTGCAGGACCCGGTGATTGATCTGGAAGGGGAGGAGCCTTCTTTGGAAGAAATCGACCGGCGGATTTTAAAGGCCCTGCGGACCACCGGCGTGGTGAACGCCCGGGAGGATGTGGTGGAAGGGCTGGACGGGGAATTTACGGACCGGTCCGATGTGGTCCCCGTGGAGCGCAAAAAAGACGGAAGCTTCAGCGCCAGGTCCGCGGTCATGGAGGAAGGGGATTTTCGGACCGTATCCCGGTTTGTGAGCGAAAAGATCCGTCAGACGGGACGCAGGATTTTGGAGGGGCGCATCGCCCTGGACCCTTACGTGCAGGGAAAGTCCAGCGCCTGCGATTACTGCCCCTACCGGAAAGTATGCGGTTTCGATCAAAGGATCGACGGCTATCTGGTTAGGGAGCTGGAAAATCTCAAAGACGAGGAGGCGCTTGCGCGCATCAGAAAGGAGGTCGCCTGTGGGGATGAAGTTTACGGAGAGCCAGCAAAGGGCCATTGACCTGCGCGGCAGCAATATCCTGGTATCCGCCGCCGCAGGGTCCGGGAAAACGGCGGTGCTGGTGGAGCGGATCGTGAAGCTTGTAAGCGACCCTGCAAACCGGACGGACATTGACCAGATCCTGGTGGTGACCTTTACCAACGCGGCGGCGGCGCAGATGCGGGAGCGGATTTTGGGGGCGCTGACCCAAAAGGCGGAACAGGAGCCGGACAATGTGCACCTTCTGCGGCAGCTGACGCTGATTCATAATGCCAAAATTACCACCATCGACAGCTTTTGCTTAAACCTGATCCGGAACCATTTTAACGAAATCGGCCTGGATCCGGACTTTAGGACGGCGGACGAGGGAGAAAAAAAGCTTCTGGAACAGGATGTGCTGGGGCAGCTTTTGGAGGATTCCTTCGCGGCCAAAGAACCGGATTTTCTGTACTGCGTGGAATGCTTTGCGGCGGGAGGCAGGGAAACCAAACTGGAAGGGCTTATTTTGCAGCTGTACCGGTTTTCCATGAGTTACCCCTGGCCGGAGGAATGGCTTAGAACCCACCGCCCGGCAAAAGCCCCCCTTTCGGAATCTTACCGGGACGAGGCGTGGTTTCATTTCCTGGCGCAAGCCGTAAAGAAGCGGCTGCGGGAATGTATGCTGTGCGTACAGGAAAACCTGCGCCTTTGCAAAGAACCGGACGGCCCCTATTCCTACGAGGATGCGGTGGAAGCGGACCGGGCGCTGGTGGAGCGCCTGGAGCAGCTGGCCCGGGGGCTGGAAGAAAGGGAAGAAAACTGCAGGAAGCTTTGGGAAGAACTGTCCCGTCTTTCCTTTGCCAGGCTGGGCGCGAAAAAGGACCCGTCCGTTTCCCCGGAGAAAAAAGAGGCGGTAAAGGGCGGCAGGGAGCGGATGAAACATCTGCTGGCAAGCATAGGGGAAAAATTTTTCCCAACGGATCCCGCTTCCTGGCCCGGGCAGCTTTCGGGCGCGGACAGGGCGGTGCGGACGCTGGTGGATCTGACGCTGGAGTTTATCCGGCGTCTGGACGAAAAGAAGCGGGAGAAAAACCTGCTGGATTTTTCGGATATGGAACATCTGGCGCTGAAAATCCTGCTGGAAAAAGGGGAGGACGGCACGGCGCAGCCCACCCGCACGGCGTTTGAATACCGGGAACAGTACCGGGAAATCCTCATTGACGAGTATCAGGATTCCAACCTGGTGCAGGAGTATCTGCTTCAGAGCATTTCCGGGGAGGACGAGGGACGGTTCGACCGGTTTATGGTGGGGGACGTAAAGCAGAGCATTTACAAATTCCGTCTGGCCCGGCCGGAAATTTTCATGGAAAAGTTCGCTTCCTATCAACAGGAGGGCGGTCCCTGCATCCGGGTGGATTTAAAGCAGAATTTCAGGAGCCGTCCCCAGGTGACGGACTGCGTCAACGACGTGTTCTTCCGGCTGATGCACCAAGAACTGGGCGGGGTAGAGTATGACGAGCAGTCGGCCCTCTATCCGGGCGCTTCTTTCCCACAGCCTCCGGAAAACGAAGGGGGAGGGGACCCTTACGCGCCGGAATTTTGGGTGGCGGCAGAAGGGGACAAAAAGGAGGATGCAAAGCGGCTGGAGGCGAAGATGGTGGCGGCCAGGATCCGGGAGCTGGTGGGGACGCTGCCGGTGCGGGATGAAACCACCGGGCAGCTGCGTCCCGCCCGCTACAAAGACGTGGTGATTTTGCTGCGCAGTCTGTCCGGATGGGATGAAATCTTTCGCAAGACGCTGGAAGAGGAAGGGATTCCGGTCTATGTGACCACCAAAACCGGGTATTTTGCGGCCCAGGAGGTGCAGACCGCCCTGAATTTCCTTAAAATCCTCAACAATCCCCTTCAGGACATCCCGCTTTTTGGGGTGCTGCATTCCCCGGTGGGCGGTTTTTCGGACGCCCAGGTGGCCCTGCTGCGGGCCGGGGACGATACGGGGAACCGGAGTCTGTACGACTGCATGAAGGAAGCGGCCTATAAGGAGGATTTTTTTGGGAAAAAGGCTCCCAGCCAGGCCGACGGACTGGCGGAAAAATGCCGCAGTTTTCTGGCGCTTTTGGACCGCTTCCGGGAATACGCGGTTTATCTGCCCATCCACAGCCTGATCCGGCGGTTTCTGGACGAAACGGGCTATCTGTATACGGTGAGCGCCCTGCCTGCGGGAAACCAAAGGAAGATGAATCTGGAAATGCTTCTGGCCCGGGCGGAGAGTTTTGAAAAAACCAGCTATTCCGGCCTGTTCCACTTTATCCGCTATATGGAACAGATGGAAAAATACAACATCGACTTCGGGGAGGCCGGGACCCTGGACGAAAATGCCGACATTGTGCGGATTATGAGTATCCACAAAAGTAAGGGCCTGGAATTTCCCGTCTGCTTTCTGTCGGGACTTTCCAAACGGTTCAACCGGCAGGACAGCGCCCAGCCCGTTATTTTGGATCTGGACCTGGGCATTGGGGCGGACTGGATCGACCCTGACGCCCGGACAAAACAGGCCACGGCCAAAAAAAATGCGCTGGCGCAAAAGCTGGTGGAGGACAGCCTGGGAGAGGAACTGCGGGTCTTGTATGTGGCCATGACCCGCGCGGAGGAAAAGCTGATCCTTACCGCCGGCGGCAGGGAAGAAAAGCTTGCCTGCCCCCAGGCAGGACCGCAGACAAAGCAGGGGCCGTCCCGGCTGTCCGCCGCCAGGATTTTGGAAGCGGCAAGCTACTTTGACCTGCTGCTGCCGGTCTGGACGGCCTGCGGCAGGCCGGTGGAGCAGTGGAGGCAGACGCAGCTTCTGGAAGAAAAGCTGGGGAAGGAAGCGGCGGGGCAAAACCGGCTGCAGAGGCTTTTGTGGGAAAGCGGGTCCGAAGGGGAAAGGGATCCTGCGGAAGAACAGCTGCGGCAGCGGGTTTACAGCCGTTACCCCCACGAAAACCTGGCGGGGCTTTTTGTGAAAACCACGGTTTCCGAACTGAAAAAGGAAGGGATGCAGCAAGAGGGGGCGGCAGAGCTGTTCCCCGAACCGGAAGTGGTGCCCTATCTGCCGGGATTTGTAAGAAAAGAAGAAAAAAGGGCGGGAGGCGCCCTGCGGGGCAGCGCCTATCACAGGGTGCTGGAGCTGTTCCCCTTTGCGGAGAAACCCTGCGCGTCCGACTGGAAGGCGCAGGAGGTAAGAAAGGAGATTGAAGCCCTGCAAACTTCCGGCCGCCTTTCGGAAGAATATGCCGCGGCGGTGAATCCCTTCCGGCTTGCGGCCTTTTTTGAGTCGGACTTAGCGGAGCGGATACGCGCCGCCATGCAGGAGGGCAGGCTAAAGCGGGAGCAGCCCTTTGTACTGGGGATCAGCGCCTGCGAACTGTCGGAAAGCCTGCCCAAAGAAGAAACCGTGCTCATCCAGGGAATCATTGACGTCTGCTTTGAAGAAGGGGACGGGCTGGTGGTGGCGGACTATAAAACGGACGCGGTTTTGGATGAAAAAGAGCTGCTGCGCCGCTACCGGGTACAGCTTTCCTACTATGCCCGGGCCCTGGAACAGATTACGGGCAAGCGGGTAAAGGAAAAGCTGATTTATTCCTTTGCCCTGCAGCGGGCCGTTTTGGTGGAAGGATAGAGGAAATTCACAAATAGGCATTGCAAAATCCGGGTAAATTCGCTATAGTAGGTAGGTAAAAAATACTTATGAGGAGGTTAAGGCTCATGAATAAAAAATTCGGCATTAAAGACGTAGTGGCAATCGGCATCGGCACGGCTTTGTTTATCGTGCTGACCAACGTGCAGGCGCCCCTGGGATTTATCCCCAACACGTCCCTGCAGTCCAGAGTGGCTGTCCTTACATTCTTCTCCGCAATCTTCGGCCCTATTGTGGGCGGGGTGATCGGTCTGGTGGGACATGCCCTGGGCGACGCGCTTTTCTATGGCAGCATCTGGTGGAGCTGGGTATTCCCCGAAGCGGTGTTCGCCATTGCGGTAGGGATCTTTGCCGCGAAGTATAAGGTAAAAGAAGGCGGCTTTGGCAAGAAGGAGATCATCCTGTTCAACATCGTCCAGGTGATCGGCAATGTGCTGGCATGGCTTTTGGTCGCCCCCGTGCTGGATATCCTGATCTATGCGGAGCCTGCGGGCAAGGTATTTGCCCAGGGCGTAGGCGCTACCTTAGGCAACGTACTGGTGGCAGGCATTCTGGGAACCCTGCTTATGGCGGCATATTCCAAGGTCGGTGCGAAATCCGGCAGCCTTTCCAAAGAGGACTGAACATGACCCCTATTATCGAATTTAAAAATTATACTTTTAAATATCGATCACAGACAGAACCGACTCTCCGGGATATCGATCTTTCGATTTATCCCGGGGAGAAGGTTTTAATCGTGGGACCTTCCGGCTCGGGGAAATCCACCCTGGCGCATTGCATTAACGGAATGGTTCCATTTTCTTTTCCCGGGGAACACACGGGGAGCCTGTCTGTGAACGGACTGGATCCTGCCAAGACGGGGATTTTTGGCATGTCCAAAACGGTGGGCACGGTACTGCAGGATACGGACGGACAGTTTATCGGGCTGACAGTGGCGGAAGATGTGGCCTTTGCCCTGGAAAATGACTGCGTTCCCCAGGAGAAGATGTTTTCCCTGGTGCAGGAAGTGGCGCAGACCGTGGATATCGGGAAACTGCTGGACCATGCGCCCACGGAGCTGTCCGGCGGACAAAAGCAGAGGGTTTCCATGGCGGGCGTTCTGGTGGACGATGTGGATATCCTGCTGTTTGATGAGCCGCTGGCGAATCTGGATCCGGCCACGGGCAAGCGGGCGATTGATCTGATCGACAGGATACACAGGGAGCAGAAAAAAACCGTGGTCATTATCGAACACCGGCTGGAGGACGTCCTCTACCGCGATGTGGACCGGATTGTGGTTATCGGGGACGGACGGGTGGTGGCGGACCGGACGCCGGACGAGCTGCTGTGCAGCGATGTGCTGGAACGGGAAGGCATCCGGGAGCCGCTGTATGTTACGGCCTTAAAGCATGCGGGCTGCCGCGTGCAGGCCGGCGACCATCCCGCCCACATCGAGACCATGCGGCTGGAGCCCTATGCGGGGAAGGTGCGGGAGTGGTATCAGAAAGTCAGCCCGCCGCCTGCCCGGGAGGAAAAGGACACGGCCCTGGAAGTGCTGGATTTGGATTTTTCCTATATTTCCGGCAATCCTGTGCTCAGCAACATCGACTTTAAGATCCACAAAGGGGAGATGCTGGCCATCGTCGGGAAAAACGGGGCGGGCAAGAGCACCCTTTCCAACCTGATCTGCGGATTTATCAATCCCGACCGGGGGAAAATCCTCTTAAATGATGAAGACATTGCGTCCAAATCCATTAAGGAAAGAGGGGAGGTCATCGGCCTGGTGATGCAAAATCCCAACCAGATGATTTCCAAGCCCATGATTTTCGACGAAGTGGCGCTGGGGCTTGTGGTGCGGGGCGTTCCCGAAGAGGAAGTAAAGGAGCGGGTCTATGAGACGTTAAAGATCTGCGGCCTGTATCCTTTCCGCAACTGGCCGGTTTCCGCTCTCAGCTTCGGACAGAAAAAAAGGGTGACCATCGCTTCCATCCTGGTGATGAACCCGCAGGTGCTGATTTTAGACGAGCCCACGGCGGGGCAGGATTACCGTCATTACACGGAAATCATGGAGTTTTTAAAGGAACTGAATGAAAAGTACGGCATTACGATCCTGATGATTACCCACGACATGCACCTGATGCTGGAATATACGGACCGGGCCATCGTGATTGCGGACGGCCAGCTGGTGGCGGACGATACCCCGGCCAGCGTGCTTACCGACGAAAGAATTGCCAAAAAGGCCTATCTGAAAAAGACTTCCCTGTACGATCTGGCAGTGCGGTGCGGCATCCCAGATGCATCGGGCTTTGCGGAGCGTTTTATCCATTACGAAAGGCAGGTGAGAAGCCATGGCGGGCAGACTGCTGACCTATGAAGAAAAGGATACCTGGATTCACCGGCTCAGCGGCGTGACCAAGCTGGCTTTCTTCCTCTTGTGGTCCTTTACGGGTATGCTGACCTATGACACAAGGGTGCTGCTTGTGATGCTGGCGCTTAGCCTGGTGATCTTTTACATGTCGAAAACCGAGTGGAAACAGGTGGGAATGGTTTTTAAATTCATCCTTCTGTTTTTGTGCTTAAACCTGGTGGCGGTGTATATTTTTTCCCCGCAGCAGGGGACATTGATTTACGGCACGTCCACCGTGCTGGTGAATCTGCCGGGACGTTACGACCTGACGGTTGAGCAGCTTTTTTATGAATTCAATATCATGCTCAAATACCTAACGGTGACGCCAGTGGTGCTGATGTTTATTGTTACCACCAATCCCAGCGAATTTGCGGCCAGCCTAAACCGGATCGGGATCAGCTATAACGTAGGCTATGCCGTCGCCATTGCGCTGCGCTATGTGCCGGACGTACAGTCGGATTTTACCAAGATCAAACACGCCCAGGAAGCCAGGGGCATTGAAATGAGCGGCAAGGCTTCCGTCTGGGAACGGCTGAAAAAAATGAGCATGATTATCTTCCCGCTGATTTTTTCCAGTATGGACCGGATTGACGTGGTGAGCAACGCCATGGAGCTTAGGGGCTTTGGCAAACACAAAAAAAGAACCTGGTACAAGGGCAGGAAACTGACCAAAACCGATTACATGACGCTGGCATTTGCGGCGGTTTTTATGATTGCGTCCCTGTGGATTACGTTTGCGGACGGAAACAGGTTCTACAATCCATTTTCAAGATAAAAGGAGGCAGGGTATGATTTACACCATCGAAAATGAAGCGCTGAAAGTGCAGATTTCGGACAGGGGGGCCGAAATGATGTCCATTCAGACAAAGGACGGCACGGAATATCTGTGGCAGGGGGACGAAAAATACTGGGGCGACCGGGCGTTAAACCTTTTCCCCTACATTGCCAGGCTGACGGAAGGGAAATATACGCTGGACGGGCAGACCTATCACATGGATATTCACGGGTTTGTAAAAACTTCCGTGCTGGTGCCCGAAGAACAGAAAGCGGACCGGATTACGCTGAAGCTGACCCAGAACGAAGAAACGCTGGCCCAGTATCCGTTCGATTTTATTTACCGGATCCGCTATGAGCTGGATGGAAACCGGCTTGGCATCGTCTTCTCGGTGACAAACTCAAACGACCGCACCATGTACTTTGGGATCGGCGGCCATCCGGGCTTTTTCGTGCCCCTGGAAAAGGGACTTTCCTTTGAGGATTACTATCTGCAGTTTGACGAAGAAAAGACCCCGGTCCGCGTGGGAATTTCCCCCACCTGCTTCGTGGACGGCAACGATAAAGAATATCCCCTGGCAGAAGGCGGCAGAATCTGCCTGGCGCACAGCCTGTTTGACGACGACGCCATTGTGTTAAGGGAGATGTCCAAAGCCGTGACCATTCAATCCGACAAGGGGACGAAGGCCGTGCGTGTGGAATATCCGCAGATGAATTATTTGGGAATCTGGCACATGCCCCACACCGACGCGCCCTATGTGTGCATCGAACCCTGGTCCGCGCTGCCCTCCAGACAGGACGTGGTGGAGGATCTTTCCACACAGCCCGGCCTGGTGCACCTGCCCGCAGGACAGACCTATGAAAACCGCTGGGTGATCCAGATTTCCTGAGCGTTTTCCACAGAAAAAAACAGAGGGAAAAAGGCGGCCGGGCAAGACCGGAAAAGCGGGTAAGTCCGCCGGTTTTTCCGGCCGCCAAATTTTTTTCCAAAATCCCTTGACTTTTGAAACGAAAGCGGATAAAATATACTTCGTTGTCAGGGATGATAGACTGACAGCGAAACAGGATGTGCGCGTAGCTCAGCTGGATAGAGCGTCTGACTACGGATCAGAAGGTCGGGAGTTCGAATCTTCTCGCGCACGCTAAAAAAGCCGCAGGCGGTTTGCCAGCGGCTTTTTTTGACGAATTTTATTGATCTGCGCCCCTGTTTTTGCGGATCTCGTTTCCCACCACGACCAGCATGGTAACGAAAGAAGCGGTGCCGCCGATGAGGTTGGAGATGGGCTCCGCCGCGAAGACGCCGTTGACCGCGGGCGTGAAAAACCGGGGCAGCCACAGCGTCAGGGGAATGACGATGAAAGCCTTGCGCAGCAGGGAGAAGAAGATGGCCTGCCTGGATTTCCCCATGGCTGTGAAGGTGCTCTGTCCGGAAAACTGCAGCGACATAAAGAAGAATCCGAAGAAATAAATCTGCATGGAAGGGATGGCCGCCTGGATGAGCGCGGTTTCATCGCTGAAGATCCGGATAAAAAATACGGGGAACAGGTGCAGGATTCCCCAGATCAGGGCAGTGTAGCCGATACAGACCGAAGACATAAACGCAATGGCTTTTTTGATGCGGCCATACTGCCCGGCCCCGTAGTTGAACCCGATCACCGGCTGGGCGCCGTTGGTGACGCCCGTCACGGGCATGGTAACAATTTCCCGGACGGAATTGATAATGGTCATAACGCCCACATACAGATCCCCGCCGTGACGGGACAAAGTGGCGTTGCAGACGATCTGGACGGCGCTGTTGGTGGCGGACATGATAAAGCCGGACATCCCAAGCCCGACTATTTTTTTGACCAGGCGCGGCTGCAGACGCATGGAAGAAAGCTTTAAATTTAAAATCGTGCGTTTGCCGGTGAGGAAGCGGAAGGTCCAAAGGGCGGACGCCGCCTGGGAAATGACGGTGGCAATGGCAGCGCCCCTAACGCCCATTCCGAAAGCGAAAATAAAGACCGGATCCAGGATGAGGTTTAGGACAGCGCCGATGAGCACGGTGATCATACCGGTGCGGCCAAAGCCCTGGGAGTTGATAAAACTGTTCATGCCAAGGCCTATCATAACGAACAGGTTGCCGCACAGATAAATGGTCAGATACTGGTCGGCGAAGGGAAAAGTAGCGTCGCTGGCCCCGAACAGATACAAAAGGGGGCGCTTGAACAAAAGTCCGGCGACGGTCAGCAGCGCGCCGGAAACCAGGAGAAGACAGAAGGAATTGCCCATGATGTTTTCCGCCTCTTCCAGACGGCCTTTCCCGCGCGCAATGGAGCACAGGGGCGCGCCTCCCATGCCAAAGAGGTTGGCAAAGGCGATGACAATGGAGATAATGGGCAGGCACAGGCCCAGCCCGGTTAAGGACAGGGTGGCGTTTTCGGGAAGACGTCCGATATACATACGGTCGATGATGTTATAAAGGATGTTGATCAGCTGCGCCAGCGTCATGGGAACAGCCAGTGACAGGATGGAGCGGACCACGCTTCCTTTGGAAAAGTCGTTCTTTTGTGCATTGGAATCATTCATTTGAAAGGCCTCTTTTCAATTTGGATATACTACTAAATTATAAAATGAAGAAAAGCCCTTGTAAAGGGCAGGAAAGGAAAGAGAAAATGGAAGGGATGATTTACGACGGCACCCGGGTGCGGGCCTACGAAAGCCTGAAAGCGCTGTGTGGCTACGCGGGGGAGACGCCGGAATGGTGCGACGCTTTGTGGACGCAACTGCTGGAGGACGAAGAACTGTACGGGGAGCTTCTTTACTATATGAAAAACAACACCCTTTTGGACCGGATGCGCCGGGAAGGATGTACACTGACGGATCTGTTTGCCCGCCAGATGGACCAAAGCCGGGGGAAAGCAGGCGGGTATGGGCAGGAGGATCACTGCCGGATGGTGGATATGGTGCTGAGGGCCTTTGCGGATATGGCCGGGAGGAACCGGGAAGGAAAATAAATTTTCCAAAGCCGTATAAAATTTCCCTTTTGTCAGATACTACTGCTGTAACCAAATATGACAGGAGGAATGGAATATGTCTAAAAACGATTACAACCAGAACCAGAATCAGGAAAACAAGGCAAAAAATACTTCTGAAAACACGCAGAAGAACCAGGGCAAAAACAGCAGCAAGGAATCCGGCACCAACTGCAAGGACAGCAATTATTGATCAGAGTGTCAGGAAGCGGGAAGCCGGGGCAGGATGCCCCGGCTTTTTTGCGGACTGACGTCCGGGCTTTCGAAACTTTCTTGACAGGAGGCTGTATGGGAACGTACAATAACGGTATCTGTCAGAGGAAAAACGAAGAAATGCTACATAAGGAGACCTATGAGGGAATTTGAACTGATCGCCCCCTGCCATTTCGGACTGGAGGCGGTTTTAAAACGGGAAATCCAGGATCTGGGCTATGAGGTGATCCGGGTGGAGGACGGCCGCGTGACCTTTTCGGGAGACGCGGATGCGGTCTGCAGGGCAAATATTTTTCTGCGTACCGCGGAGAGAATCCTGATCAAAGTGGGAAGCTTTCATGCAGAGACTTTTGAAGAGCTGTTCCAGAACACACGGGCGCTGGAATGGGAACGCTTCCTTCCGGAGAACGGGAAATTCTGGGTAGCCAAAGCGGCCAGCGTCAAGAGCAAGCTGTTTAGCCCTTCGGATATCCAGTCCATTATGAAAAAGGCCATTGTGGAGCGGCTCAAGGGAGTTTACCGGGTGAGCTGGTTTCCGGAAGACGGGGACAGCTTTCCCATCCGGGTATTTCTGATGAAGGACGAGGTAACCGCAGCGCTGGACACCACCGGGGAATCCCTGCACAAGAGAGGCTACCGGAAGCTGACGGCAAAAGCGCCTATTGCGGAAAACCTGGCGGCTGCCCTGATTTTGCTCACACCCTGGAAAGGGGACCGGATTTTAGTGGATCCTTTTTGCGGGAGCGGGACTTTTCCCATCGAGGCGGCGATGGTGGCCGCACGCATGGCGCCGGGAATGAACCGGGAATTTACGGCGGAAGCCTGGAACCATGTGATTGAAAAAAAGAGCTGGTACAGGGCGATGGATGAAGCTTTTGACCTGGTGGACGACGGGGTGGAAACGGATATCCAGGGGTATGATATTGACGACCATATGGTTTCCATTGCCCGGGAAAATGCCAGGCTGGCCGGCGTGGACCATCTGATCCACTTCCAGACCAGGCCGGTTTCGCAGCTTTCCCATCCAAAGAAATACGGATTTATTATCACCAATCCCCCTTACGGGGAACGGCTGGAAGAAAAGAAGGATCTTCCTGCCCTATACAGGACGCTGGGACAGCGCTTTGCTGCGCTGGACAGCTGGTCTTTGTACCTGATTACCTCCTATGAGAATGCGGAGCAGGACATTGGGCGCAAAGCGGATAAGAACCGAAAAATTTATAACGGAATGATGAAAACCTATTTTTACCGGTTCCAGGGGCCCAGACCGCCCAGGCAGGACCGGTAGCGAAAAGGGAAGGGACGTACAGGAGATGAAAGATATTTTATTTGCAACGGGAAACGCCGGAAAGATGAAGGAAATCCGGGAAATCCTGGAAGATCTTGACGGATGCGTTTATTCGCTTAAAGATGCGGGAATCGATGCAGATATTGAGGAAAACGGGACTACCTTTGCACAGAATGCGAAGATTAAGGCGGAAGGGATTGCGGCCTGGTGTGAAAAAAACGGGATTCCCGCCTTCCCGGAAAAAAGTATCCGGGATTTCATCGTCCTGGCGGACGATTCCGGCCTGGAAGTGGATTGGCTGAACCGGGAACCCGGCGTATATTCGGCGCGCTACATGGGGCATGATACTTCTTACCGGGAAAAGAACGCCAACATCATCGGGCGGCTGGAAGGGGTCCCCAAAGAAAAGAGGACAGCCCGGTTTGTCTGCGCCATTGCGGCGGTTTTCCCGGACGGAAGATGCGAGATTGCAGAAGGCGCAGTGGAGGGATACATCGGCTGGGAAGAACGGGGGGAAAACGGATTTGGCTATGACCCCATCTTTTATCTGTACGAAAATGACCGGTCCACGGCGGAACTGTCGCCGGAAGAAAAAAACGGGATCAGCCATCGGGGCAAAGCGCTGCGGAAGATCAAGGAAGTCCTCCGGAAAGGAAAATAAAATGCGGATTTTGATTGTCAGCGATACACACAGAAGAAACGGAAACCTGACACAGGCGCTGGATAAGACCGGCCCTGTGGATATGCTCATTCACTGCGGGGACGTGGAGGGGAGCGAGGATTTCATCCGGGCTGCGGCAGGCTGCCCGGTCCATATGGTGGCGGGAAATAACGATTTTTTTTCCGACCTTCCCCGGGAAGAGGAATTCAATATCGGAAAGTATAAAGTATGGCTGACCCACGGCCACAATTATTATGTTTCCATGGGCAACGAGTTTATCAAAGAAGAGGCTGCGGCCCGCAGGATGGACATCGTGATGTTCGGCCACACCCACAAACCGCTGGTGGATACGGGACGCACCCCGCTGGATGTGACGGCCCTCAATCCGGGAAGTATTTCCTACCCGAGACAGGACGGACGCAGGCCCAGTTTTATCCTGATGGAACTGGACAGGGAAGGCAATGCGCATTATCACCTGAATTATCTTTGACCGCGCAGGACGAAGAAAAAATGAAAAAAGCTGTTGACAGATCGGGGATTATTATATATAATAACTCTTGCGTCACGGACAAGGGCTTGAAGTTAAGCGACGGGGTGTGGCTCAGCTTGGCTAGAGCGCCTGGTTTGGGACCAGGAGGTCGCAGGTTCGAATCCTGTCACCCCGATATATGTATATGCAGGTGTAGTTCAATGGTAGAACACCAGCCTTCCAAGCTGGATACGTGGGTTCGATTCCCATCACCTGCTTTGACTGTGTACAGCAGTCTTTTTTTCAGGAGACATCCTGAAGTCAATTTACCGGGTGATAGCCGTAGCGTGTGTCCGTAGCTCAGCTGGATAGAGCAACGGCCTTCTAAGCCGTGGGTCGGGGGTTCGAATCCCTTCGGGCACGTCGGAAGAATTGATTTTCTTCAGTTTTCCATATGGTGGGTATAGCGCAGTTGGTTAGCGCGCCAGATTGTGGCTCTGGAGGCCCAGGGTTCGAATCCCTGTATCCACCTTTTTGGGCTATCGCCAAGCGGTAAGGCACAGGACTTTGACTCCTGCATTCGCTGGTTCGAATCCAGCTAGCCCAGTTGATACGGGAACTGCCCTGCAGGAAATCCCTTTTCATCCTTATATTGTATGGAGCACTAGCTCAGTCGGTAGAGCACCTGACTTTTAATCAGGTTGTCGGGGGTTCGAATCCCCCGTGCTTCACTCTCAAAAAAGACCGAAAATCCCGGTAATCAGCCGGGTTTCACGGTCTTTTTGTTATTTAGATTTGCATAGGTTTTTTCACTTTTTGCAGCAGCGAAACAGCGGCAAAAAAGAAAGGGGATTGCATGAACAGAAATATAAGCCTGGAAGAAATTTCGGATGGAAAGCTCTACGATGTCAACGACCTGGTGAAGGCGGACTGCCGCGACTGCGAAGGATGCTTTGACTGCTGCTGTGAAATGGGGGAATCCATCCTGCTGGATCCTTATGATGTATACCGGCTGGAAAAGGGACTTGGTGTTTCCTTTGAAAAGCTTTTGGAACAAAACCTGGAACTGCATGTGGTGGACGGGGTGATCCTCCCCAATTTGAAGATGGGAGGAAAAGAGGAGAGATGCACCTTTTTAAACGAAGCAGGCAGGTGCTCCATCCATCCCTTCCGCCCGGGCATCTGCAGGCTCTTTCCCCTGGGCCGTTATTATGAGGACGGCGCGTTCCGATATTTTTTGCAGACTGCAGAGTGCAGGAAACAGAACCGTTCCAAAATCAGGGTAAAAAAATGGATCGATACGCCGGATTATAAAAGGAACGAAGCGTTCATCCTTACCTGGCATTATTTTATCAGAACGCTGCAGGAACGGCTGACCGCACAGCCGGATATGGAAGCGGCAAAGCGGATCAACCTGCAGGTGCTGGAGATTTTCTTTTTCCGGGAATGGGAGGACGGGGAGGACTTTTACGACCAGTTTGAAAAGAGGATGGAAGCCGCCAGGTCCGCCCTGCATCTTTCGGACGGGGAAAAAGGATAAGAAAAAGGCTTGAAAAAATCGAACATATGTACTATACTGTGTCCATGCAGAACAAATGTTTGGGTATGGTGAGATGAGATGGAGTTTCGGATCGGACAGGAGATGCCTTTGATAAAGAAGCTGGAGATTCTGACGGATGCGGCCAAGTATGACGTGTCCTGCACCAGCAGCGGCAGCCGGCGAAGCGGGGACGGCACGGGAATCGGGAATACGGTGAAGGCCGGGATCTGCCACAGTTTTTCGGCGGACGGGAGGTGCATCAGCCTGCTGAAGATCCTTTTGACCAACGAGTGCATTTACGACTGTAAGTATTGCGTGAACCGCTGTTCCAACGATGTGGCGCGCGCGTCGTTTACACCGGAAGAGGTCTGCCGCCTGACCATTGAGTTCTACCGGCGCAATTATATCGAGGGGCTTTTTTTAAGTTCCGGTATCTGGCAGGATCCCACCTTTACCATGGGGATGATTTACAGGACTGTCCTTAAGCTGCGCAAGGTTTACCGGTTCCGGGGCTATATCCACGTCAAGGCGATTCCGGGCGCCGATCCGGAGGTGGTGCGCCTGACGGGATTTTTGGTGGACCGGATGAGCGTCAATCTGGAGCTGCCCACCGCGGAAGGGCTGTCCCGCCTGGCGCCGAACAAGCACAGGAAGACGATCCTGACCCCCATGCGCCAGATCCAGAACGGGATTGTTTCCAGCCGGGAAGAGGTGGCCCTTTACAGGCACGCGCCCTCCTTTGTCCCGGCAGGGCAGTCTACCCAGATGATTATCGGGGCTACGCCGGAGCACGATTATCAGATTTTGTCCGTGGCGGAGAGCCTGTATCGGAAGTTTGATTTGAAGAGGGTTTTCTATTCCGCCTTTGTCCGGGTCAACGAGGACAGGGAGCTGCCGGCCCTGCCCGGCGGACCGCCCCTTTTGCGGGAGCACAGGCTCTATCAGGCGGACTGGCTTCTGCGCTTTTACGGGTTTTCGGCAGATGAGCTGCTAAGCGAAGAGCGTCCGGATTTTAACCTCCTTTTGGACCCGAAAGCGGACTGGGCGATCCGGCATCTGGAACAGTTCCCTGTGGAGGTCAACCGGGCTTCCTATGAGCGCCTGCTGCGTGTTCCGGGAATCGGGGTCAAAAGCGCCCGCAGGATTATACAGTCCCGGAGAAGCTGCGCCCTGGACTTTTGCCATCTCAAAAAGATGGGGATTGTCCTGAAGCGGGCGCAGTACTTTATCACCTGCAGCGGGAAGATGCTGTATCCGGTCCGGATGCAGGAGGATTATCTTGCGCGGCAGCTTATTGATTCCCGGGAAAGACTGCCCTTTGAGGCGGACCGGGTTACCTACCGCCAGCTGTCTTTGTTCGATGACCGGCGTTTTGTGATGGACCGGCAGAATTTCGTGCGGCAGGCGTGGACGTGAGGACAGGGAAAATGGAAGAGACGATTCTGAACTGCCAGGACAGCGCGGAAGGGATTCTGACGGCTGTCTATCGGGCTTATGAGTGGAAACTGCCCCGGGACCGTGTCAGCATCCGGACAGGGGCTGTGGATCTGTGCCTGTTTGCATCCTGCCGGGATGTGGAAACAAGGCCGGATCTTGCCAAGAAAGTATCGGATACAATAAAAAGGAGGTTCGGCCGGCAGGTTTGGGAGGATCTTAGCTTTGCCATGGCGGCCTGCGACGAAAGGAAGGGGACCGCGGTTTTGCGCACCATTGACCTGGGGCTGTCCGGCAGGATCCGGGGCCGTCTGACGCAAGGGCTGGGAGAGGAATGGATCCGCATTGTTTTCGAGCTGGGCCGGCGCGTCCGCAATGAGTATCACCGGCAGCAGGAGTTTTTGCGGTTCAGACAGGCGCAGGAAGGATATCTGTTTGCCCTGACGGAGCCGAAAGAAGATGTGACGGCATTTCTGATGCCTCATTTTTCCGACCGGCTTCCGATGGAAAATTTTGTGATCGTGGATTCTTTGCGGGGAATTGCCGGCGTACATCCGGCGGGCAGGCCCTGGGTCCTTTTGCGGCTGAATGAAGAAGAGAAGGGCCGCATGGCCGGCGCAGCCGGCCATACTTCGCAGGAAGAAGCGGAGGCGGCAGAGCTGTTTCGCTGTTTCTGCCGGACCGTTTCCATCCGGGAGCGGGAAAACCCAGGTCTGCAGCGGCAGCACCTGCCGCTTCGGTTCCGGGGGACGATGACGGAGTTCGACCCGCCGGGATAAAACGTTACAGCCCGTTTACAGCATTTTTACAAAAAAGACATGGATTGTTCCTAAAAAAATACTTTCCCTTTTTTTGGACGTATTGTATAATGTCCCCATTCCGGGGGGAAACTGTTAGATAGAGTGCGCAGGGCGAACCGGGCTGCTATCCCACTGCAGAAGGTTGCGTGCCTGTACCGAAAAAGAAAGGATGATTCCGATGTCTCATTCAGTGGATTGTGTGCAGTACAGGATCAGGCTGTTGCCAGAGGAAGTCAATCGTTTCGTGATGGCAGCTTCCAGGTGTGATTTCGATGTGGACATTGCATACAACAGATTTGTGGTGGACGCCAAGTCCATTGTCGGCGTGTTCGGGCTGGATTTCAGATACCCGCTCACGGTAGTCTGTCATGGATTTGACAGCAGATTCGACAGCTATTTGAAGGGCCTTGCCCTGGCCGTATAATAAGGGGAACCGGTTTGGTCCGGATTTGACTCCCTGTAGAGAAACGTGTACTATTCTCTACAGGGAGTTATTTTCTATTTGAAACAAAAAAGACGCTGACGCACCCTTTTTGCAGGGATTGTACCACAGGAAACCGGGCCGGCCGGTTTGCGGGAACGGGGGAAAGATTTGGAAATCAGAATTTCGGTGCGGGGACTGGTGGAGTTCCTCCTTCGCTCAGGGGATATTGACAATCGAAGAAAGGTGTCCGCAGAGGACGCCATGTCGGAGGGAAGCAGGATTCACAGGATGATCCAGCGCAGGATGGGATCCGGCTATCATGCGGAAGTTTCCATGAAGCATTGCTGCGATTTCGGGAATTACAGCCTCCTGGTGGAGGGAAGGGCGGACGGCGTGATGGATACGTCGCCGGTTACCATTGATGAAATCAAGGGAACCTACCGGGATCTGGGACGGATGAAAGGGCCGGATCCGGTCCATCTGGCGCAGGCAAAATGCTACGCCTGCTTTTATGCCATGGATAACGGTCAGGAAGAGATGAAGGTCCGGATGACTTACTGCAATCTGGATACGGAGGAAATCCGGTATTTTGAATCCTCCTATACGGCGCAGGAGCTGGCAGAATGGTTTGCGGGCCTGGTCGGGGAATATAAAAAGTGGTCGGACGATGCAATTGCATGGAAGCAGCTTCGGCAGGACTCCATCCACGGCCTGGAATTTCCCTTTGCATACAGGGAGGGGCAGAGGGAACTGGTTACCCATGTGTATCATACGATCTGTCACAAAAAGAAGCTGTTTCTGGAAGCGCCCACCGGGGTGGGCAAAACCATATCCACCCTCTTTCCTTCCGTCAAGGCGGTGGGCGAAAAGAAGGCGGACCGGATTTTTTACCTGACGGCCAAGACCGTGACGGCGGCCGTGGCGGACGAGACTTACCGGCTGCTTAGGGAACGGGGGCTGCATTTTAGGACGGTGACGCTGACGGCGCGGGATAAAATATGTTTTCTGGAGGAAACGGAATGCAATCCGGAAGCATGTCCTTATGCAAAAGGACACTATGACCGGATCAACGCCGCCCTTTTTGACCTTTTGACCTCGCAGGAACATTACGGCCGGGAGGAAATTGAGGCATATGCGCAAAAACACAGGGTCTGTCCGTTTGAAATGGGACTGGATTTAAGCCTTTTTTCCGACGGGGTGATCTGCGATTATAATTACGTGTTTGATCCCCATGTCTATCTGCGCCGGTTCTTTGGAGACGGGGGCCAGAAAGGGGAATGGATTTTCCTGGTAGACGAGGCGCATAATCTGCTGGAGCGGGGAAGGGAAATGTACAGCGCCACGCTGTATAAGGAGGATTTCCTGACGCTGAAACGCACGGTAAAGGCGTATGACGGTCGGATGGAAAAGCATCTGGAAAAATGCAACCGGGCCCTTTTGCCGCTGAAAAAGGAATGCGACGGGTTCCGGGTCGTGGAGGATATCGATCCTTTTGTCCAGGCGCTGACCAGATTGTCCGGCGTGATGGAAGAGTACCTGGAAAATCACGAGGACAGCCCCGTGCGCCGGGAAGTACTGGAGTTTTATTTCCAGGTTTCCCATTTCCTTGCAATCTGGGATCTGGTGGATGAAAAATATGTGATTTATACCGAATTTGATGAAGAGGGACGCTTTTTTCTAAAACTTTTCAATGTGGATCCTTCGGAAAACCTGCGCGCCTGCATGGACCGGGGAAACAGCAGCATCCTGTTTTCCGCCACGTTTCTGCCCATCCAGTATTACAAAAAGCTGCTGGGCGGGCAGGGGCAGGATTATGAGGTCTATGCGAAATCGGTATTTGACCCGGAAAAAAAGGCTCTCTTTTTATCCGGGGACGTGACAAGCAAATATTCCAGAAGGTCGGAAGAGGAATATGCCAATATCGCCCTGTATATCCACCGGATCGTGGCAAGGCGGCACGGCAATTACATGGTATTTTTCCCGTCCCATGCTTTTTTGCGCAGCGTCTGGGAAAAATATCAGGCCGCCTATGCGCAAGAGGATGGGGCAGAGTGCCTGGTCCAGGAAGAACACATGGGGGAAGCGCAGAGGGAAAGTTTCCTGAAACGGTTTGAAGGAAACGAAGACTGTAAGCTGGAGAAGGTGATCCATATGGAAATCGAGGTGGAAGAAGAGAGCAGCCTGGTAGGTTTCTGTGTGCTGGGAGGTATTTTCTCGGAAGGGATCGATTTGAAAAACGACAGGCTGATCGGCGCAATTATCGTAGGAACCGGCCTGCCGCAGATCTGCACGGAGCGGGAGATCCTGAAAGAGTATTTTAACCGGGACGGCGAAGACGGCTTTGATTTTGCCTATCGCTATCCCGGAATGAACAAGGTGCTGCAGGCTGCGGGCAGGGTAATCCGCACGGCAGAGGATGTGGGGATTGTGGCGCTTTTGGACGAGCGTTTCCTGCAGCGCGCCTACCAGCGCCTTTTCCCGAGGGAATGGGAACGGTTTGAAGTGGTCACTTCGGAGACAGTGGCGGGCCGGGTGGAGAAATTCTGGAACGACTGGCTGTAAAGACCGGTTTTTACAGTCCGGACTGCCGTCCGGCGCGAAACCAGGCGATTTCCCTCCGGTAGGGCGGCAGGGTCTTTCCCGGATGGTCGGGATCCGGATACCAGGGCGTTTCCAGGATGTGGGGAATATGGGAAAATTCAGGGAGGCGGACCAGGTAGTTGAGCGGTTCGAACCCGATTTTTCCCTCCCCGATATCGGCGTGGCGGTCTTTCGCCGCGCCCCTTTCATTTTTACTGTCGTTGATATGGAAGACCGCGATCTGGTCAAGGCCCAGGACCCGGTCGAACTGCGCAAGAACCCCGTCCGGGTTTCCTGCGATGTCGTAACCCGCGTCATGGGTATGGCAGGTGTCAAAGCAGACCCGGAGACGGTGATTTAGGGAAACCCCTTCATAGATGGCGGCCAGCTCTTCAAAGCTGCGGCCGATTTCGGAACCCTTGCCGCTCATGGTTTCCAGGGCGATACAGACGTCGCTGCTTTGGGAAAGCACTTCGTTGAGCCCGCGCACAATGCTTTTGATCCCTTCTTTTGCGCCGGCGCCCACATGGGAGCCGGGATGCAGGATGAGCAGGCTGCTTCCCATCAGGCGGGTCCGCCGGGCTTCTTCGATGAGGAACCGGACGGAGGCTTCATAGGTTTCAGGCTTGACGGTATTGGCCAGGTTGATCAGATAGGGGGCGTGAACCACAAAAGAGGAGATGCGGTTTTCCTCCATCAGACGCTGCGCCTGGGCAATGTGCAGCTCGCTTACCGGTTTGCGGCGGGTATTCTGGGGCGCCCCGGTATAGAGCATGAACGTATTTGCGCCGTAGGAAAGCGCTTCCCTGACGGAACCTTCCATCATATCCTTCCCGCTCATGCTCACATGGGAACCGATGATCAAGGGCAGATCTTTCATGTTCGGGATCCTCCTTTCGCTTTTGAAATCCCATTGTAGCACAGGGAAAACAGAAAAGCAAAGCCTGCCTCTGCCGTAGGGGCTGACGGGAGGATTTTGGTCAACATAATTTTGAAAAACACAGACCGCAAAAAAAGATGGAATTGACGAAGAAACAAAAAATGACACAGGTGTCATGAAAAATGACATTGTGATAAATCGTTTATGAGGGATAAGTATGTGGATAAGTATGTGGAAAATGGGGATTTGTCAGACAATTCACCAGAAAGAAAGGAAAAACGATGCAAGTTATCCACATTTTAAAAGAATATCCGATTTTTCGGACAAATACCGGATTGGTCAATCCATTTATGTTACCTGTTGAGCTGGAAGGGAAAAAATGATAAAATAGAAACATCCGAATAATCCGAAGGAGGATGCAGCCATGTGGGCATATGAAAGTGTTTTTTATCAGATTTATCCGTTGGGATTTTGCGGGGCCCCTTTTGAAAACGACGGGGTACTTAAGCACCGTATCCTGAAAGTGAACGATTGGATCGGCCATATCAAAAAGCTGGGGGCGGACGCCATTTATTTTTCCCCTCTTTTTGAATCCGATACCCACGGGTATAATACGAGGGATTACAGAAAGCTGGACTGCAGACTGGGAACCAATGAAGACTTTGCGCAGGTTTGTCAGAACCTGCACAAAGAAGGAATCCGGGTTGTGTTAGACGGCGTGTTCAACCATGCCGGCAGGGGATTTTTCGCTTTTCAGGACGTGTTAAAAAACAGGGAACACTCCCCTTACCTGGACTGGTTTCATATCAATCTGGGCGGGAATTCCAACTATAACGACGGTCTTTGGTATGAGGGCTGGGAAGGCAACTATGACCTGGTGAAGCTGAACCTGCACAATGAAGAGGTGGTGCGTTATCTGCTGGACAGCGTGGCTTACTGGATTGAAGCGTTTGAGATCGACGGCCTGCGTCTGGACGTGGCCTACTGCCTGGATGAAAATTTTGTCCGCAGGCTGCGCAGTTTCTGCGATGAGAAGAAGAAGGATTTCTTCCTGGTAGGGGAGATGCTGCACGGGGATTACAACCGCCTTGTCAACGACGGGATGCTGCATTCCGCGACCAACTATGAATGTTATAAGGGGCTTTATTCCAGCTTTAACAGCATGAACATGTTTGAAATTGTCCACTCCCTGATGAGACAGTTCGGGCCGGAAAACTGGACCCTTTATAAAGGAAAGCATATGCTGTCCTTTGTGGACAACCATGATGTGACGCGGATTGCCAGCAACCTGACCAATGAAAAACACCTTCCTCTGATTTATGCCCTTATGTTCGGGATGCCGGGGATCCCGTGCGTCTATTACGGAAGCGAATGGGGGGCAAAGGCCCATAAGGCCGAAGGGGACCCTGCTTTGCGCGCCTGCTTTGACGAGCCGGTGGAAAATGAGCTGACAGAGTGGATTGCCAGGCTGGCAAAAGCCAAAAAAGGGTCCCATGCCCTCAATTACGGCGGATTTCGTTCCGTGGTGCTCACCAATAAGCAGTGTATTTTTGAACGCGCTGCGGACGGGGAACGGGTCCTGGTGGCGGTCAATGCGGACAGCGAGCCGTTTACCGCGCATTTCGATGCGGGCTGCGGACAGGCGGTTGACCTGATTACCGGGAAAGTCCATGACTTCGGGGGAGGAAGCCAGCTGCCTGCCTACAGCGCCTATTTCTGGAAATGTGAACGATAAGCGGGCGTCTGCCGGATCAGCCTATCGGGCAGCGTTGTCCAGCAGGGCGCGCACCCTGCGCACGTTTTCGGGATCCGTCTGCCAGAGTTCATATTCGCTCAGTCCGGGAAGGCCCATGGATACGGCGGGATTGCGGTATTCCATGCCGCTGCTTAAGACTTGCTTCCCGGACATGTGAAACGCGGTGAGGTCCGTCTGCGCAAGCAGGATCTCTACCGCATGGGCATTGATGCCGGCGCCTGCCAGGATGGTCAGCTCTTTCCCGGCTGCGCCGGTCAGCTCTTTCATCCGCCCGATGCCTTCCAGACAGGAGGGGGCCTGCCCGGAGGTAAGGATTGTGTTGACCCCCAGGCTGCGGGCCTGCTCGAGGGTTTCGAAGGGATCTTTGCACATGTCAAACGCCCTGTGCAGGGTCACGGACATCCCTTCTGCCCGGTCCATAAAGCGTTTCATCTGTTCCATATTCAGGGAGCCGTCCGGCAGCAGGCTGCCGATCACCACCCCGTCAGCCCCGGCGGCCCGGAAGGCCGATATTTCCTCACAGATCAGCTCCGCTTCCAGCGGGGAATAAAGGAAATCGCCGAAGCGGGGGCGGATCAGGACGTGGATACGGATATCCACGGTGCGGCGGATCTGCTCAAACAGGGCCAGGGTGGGAGTCGTGCCGCCGATTACCAGGTTAGCGCACAGCTCTAAGCGGTCTGCGCCGCCTTCTTTTGCGCAGATGGCGGACTGCGTGGAATCCACGCAGCATTCCAGCGTATAGTTGTTTTTCATGGGAATCCTCCATTCCGGAGCGTAAGCTATGGGGCATGTGGAATGGCTGTTTGTGACGCTCCGGCACAAACGGCCGTGTGAAAAGCTATTTCTATTGTAATGGAAGAGGGCTGCCGGGGACAAGGGCCATATGCAAAATCCCGCGAAATGTAAGGGAAAAGCAAGAAATGTGAATAAAATGTGAACAAAAGTTTAGGAAATTCATAAAAAGTTTAAAGAAAATATAAAAACTATTTACAAACGGAAGGAAACATGCTATTCTCATTCTCGTACTAAGGAACCAAAGCACAGTCGTGTGATTGTCGGTCAGGTTCCGTATTTAGTAGGAGGAGAATCATTATGAAGAAAAATCTGGTAGCAGTATTAACAGCAGTAGTTATGACCGCATCTTTAGTAGCTTGCGGCAACGCAGCAACCGAAGAGAGCACCGCAGCTACAGTTGAAGCAACTGTAGAAGAAAGCACCGTAGCAGAAACCGTTGAAGCAACCACCGAAGCTGCAACGGAAGAAGTAACCACCGAGGCTGCAACCGAAGAAGCAACTACCGAAGCTGCAACTGAAGAAGCAACCACCGAGGCTGCAACTGAGGAAGCAACCACCGAGGCTGCAACGGAAGAAGCAACCACCGAGGCTGCAACCGAAGAAGCAACCACTGAAGCTGCAACCGAGACCGCTGCTGAATAATCAGCCGGTTTTGGCTCACAGGCAATACCCCGGGGCGAGAGATCGCCTTCGGGGTATTTTTTATACGATAGGAAATTGCATTCCCTATCGTATAAAAAACATCGGCGATGCGTTATATATTGCTCTTTAAAATGTGGTTTGCTAAAATGAAAGAAGGAACTCCGCAAAGTGCGGACCGCAGAAAGGATGTGTACGGTAAGGATGTATCGGAGAACATGGGAAAAAACAGGCATACAGACGTCTCTGCTTGGCTTTGGCTGTATGCGCTTTCCTACCCGCCAGGATGGGAAAATCGATGAAGAACGGGCGGAAAAGATGCTGGACAAGGCCATTGCGGCAGGCGTCAATTACATTGATACCGCCTATCCCTATCACAATGGGGAAAGCGAGCCTTTTGTAGGAAGGGTTTTAAGCAAGTATGACAGAAGTTCCTTTTATCTTGCCACGAAGCTCCCGCTTTGGGCGGTAAACTCCCTGGAGGATGCAAAGCGCATTTTTGCACAGCAGCAGGAGCGCCTTCGCACGGATTACTTCGACTTTTATCTGCTCCATGCCCTGAATAAGGAAAAATGGGACGCCATGAAGGAACTGGGGGTAGTGGATTACTGTGCGCAGCTGAAAGCGGAGGGCAAGATCAGAAACTACGGCTTTTCCTTCCACGACAGTTATGAGGTTTTCGAAGAAATCCTCCGTTACCGCGACTGGGACTTCTGCCAGATCCAGTACAATTATATGGATACACAGGAACAGGCCGGGGATAAGGGCTATGCGCTGGCGGAAAGCTTAGGGGTCCCCATGGTGATTATGGAGCCTGTAAAGGGCGGGAGCCTGGCAAACTTTTCGGAAGATATCAATGAAAAGTTCCGCAGCATCCATCCGGACCGCAGCATCGCTTCCTGGGCGCTGCGCTGGGTAGGCAGCCATCCCAACGTGAAAGTGGTCTTAAGCGGGATGAGCACGGAAGAACAGGTAAGGGACAATTTAAAGACCTTTGAGGACTTTGAACCTTTCAGTCCAAAGGAGCAGAAGGCGGTAGAGGATATTGTGACAGAACTGAAAGCCAGGGTGCAGAACGGATGTACGGGCTGCCGCTACTGTATGCCGTGTCCTGCGGGGGTCAATATCCCCGGCAACTTTGCCGCCTGGAACAGGTATCACATGTACGGCACCTATAACCATGCGCGCCATGCCTGGGAAGTGGAGCTTAAGGAAGAAGAGCGGGCAAACCACTGCGTCAAGTGCGGGAAATGCGAGACGCTCTGTCCCCAGAAGCTTTCCATCCGGCAGGATCTGCAGCGCGCCTGGGCCGATCTGGAACAGGCCCGGCAGAAAGCCTGAAAGGGCAGGATTTTGTGTCCTGCATGAACATTGAATAAAAGAGGCCGGGAAACCCGATTGCAGGTTTCCCGGCCTTTTCTGACTTCTCTGGGAAGGGAAAACTTAGCTGTTTTCTTTGTCTTCCCGTTTCTCCCGTTTTTCTTTGTTCTCTTTTTCGTCCTCTTTGGTTTCTTCCGGAGGAAGTTTCCGGATCAGCGCCTTTTCGATCCGGCGGTCTTCAATCTCTTCCACATGGATATTCAGTCCGTTTACCTGAACGTCAAACTGACTGCCGTCTTCCGGAATCCAGTTTAAGCAGCTAAAGACCATGCCGCCTACGGTGTCGTAATCCTCATTGTCGGGCAGCTCGATATCCAGGGCCTCAGCCAGGTCTTCAATGTAGGTGCTGCCGGTGACGCGCCAGAGATTGTCTCCCAGTTTTTCGATGTCGGGAGCTTCCACGGGGTCATATTCGTCATAGATGTTTCCGACGATTTCTTCCAGCAGGTCTTCGATGGTGATGATGCCGGCGGTCTGGCCGTATTCGTCCACAACGATGGCAATATGGATCTTTTTCTTTTGCATATCCTGGAACAGGTCGTCGGCATGGATGGTATCCGGTACGAAGTAAGCGCTGCGGGCCAGGGTTTTCAAATCGGTATGCTGCTCGGACATCCGGTCGATCAGGAAGTCCCTTGTGTAGAGGATACCTACGATATCGTTGATGTCTTCATCATAAACAGGGAATCTGGAAAGTCCGGTATCGCGGATGGTCTGAAGGATTTCCTCGTCTGTGGCTTCTACGGAAAATGCTTCAATGTCAGCGGTAATGGTCATGGCTTCCTTGACGGAAATATCGTCGAACTGGAATACGTTTTCGATCCACTCCTGCTCTTCTTGGTCAATGGTACCGCTCTGGCCGCCCAGATCCAGCATCATGCGGATTTCTTCTTCCGTAACCTTTTCTTCTTCCGCTTCCACTTTCATATGCAGAAGGCGGAGCACGGTGTTGGTGGAGAAGGAAAGGAACCAGATAACGGGTTTTACGACTTTTGCAATACCGGAAACCACGCCGCAGGACAGTTTTGCCATTTCCAGGGACTTCTGCATGGCGATCCGCTTGGGAACCAGTTCGCCGAAGATCAGGTTAAAGTAAGCCAGGATCAGGGTTACGATAACGACGGAAATGGTGTCCAGGATGTTTAAGGGGATACTGGTAAAGCCCAGACCGTTATGGATCCAGTCCACCAGGTATTCGGAAAAGTTATCGGCTGCAAACGCACTGCCCAGAAAACCTGCCAGGGTAATGGCGATCTGGATGGTGGAAAGGAAGGCGGAAGGCGCTTCCACCAGCTTTAACAGCTGCGGCGCTTTCGGATCCCCCTCTTCTTCCAGCTTGCGCAGTTTCGCACTGTTTAAGGAAACCACGGCAATCTCGGTAGCGGCAAAAAAGGCGTTTACCAAAATAAAAACTACCTGTAAAAGCAATTGACTGATAATTGTACTCAAGTGTATTCTCTCCTTTTGTTTTTCTTGTTACCTCCCGCAGCCGGGAGATTGTGGATGATATGTCTGTGCCTTTGGGCCATAAGCCCATTGGCATACGAAATAAATGGAAACACAAAAAGACATAGCCTGTAAGAAACTACAAACAGACCATGTCTTGCTTTATCCTGATCCCATATTTCGATTCGTTTCCCCGTCCGGGTCCGCGTCGCTCATGAATTTAATTCCCTTTCTGAATTTGATGTACGATATCGTGTCTATTATATAAACCCTGCCGCCGGTTGTCAAGGGGAAAATCCTTCGCAAACCGGTGTACAATTTCCCGGGATTGGTTTAAAATGTGGTTACTTTACATGGGGAGGCGTTCGTTTCATATGGACAATTCAATCGTATTCATAGCGGAAATTGTGGGAACCGTGGCCTTTGCTTCTTCGGGGGCCATGCTGGGCATCCGGAAAAACCTGGATCTGTTCGGCGTCATTGTCCTGGGGCTGTGCGTGGCCGTGGGAGGAGGGATTTTGAGGGATATCATACTGGGACTTGTGCCGCCGGGCGCGTTTAGAGATCCCAGCTATTCCCTCGTGGCGCTGGGGACTTCGATCCTTTTGTTTTTTGTGGTGTATGTAAAGCAGGAAATCCTAAACAGCCGCTATCTGGTCATCTATGAAAAGGTGATGAACTACTGCGACGCGGTGGGACTGGGCATCTTTACGGTGGTAGGCGTTTACAACGCCTATTGCCTGGGCTACCGGCAGAAGTTTTTCCTGGTCTTTTTGGGGATGCTGACCGGGATCGGCGGAGGCGTGATCCGGGATGTGCTGGCGGATACCATGCCGTTTATCCTGCACAAGCACATTTATGCGGTAGCCGCCCTGGCCGGGGCCCTGGTCTGCACGCTGCTCATCCGCAGCAACCTGTATTTTTCCATGGCGGCGGGAGCCGCAGTCATCATCCTGATCCGGATGCTGGCCAGCCGGTTTTGCTGGGATTTGCCCAAACCCCAGCATGAAACACAAAGGAAGGAGGAGAAGGGTTGAAACTTTTGATCAAACAGAGGGTGTTTTCCTGGACGGACAGCTACGACGTGTATGACGAACAGGAAAACCCGAAATATTTCGTGAAGGCGGAGTTTTTTACTCTGGGACACCAGATTCATGTTTATGACAGGAATGAGCAGGAAGTGGGGGCCGTCCGGGAGCAATGGCCTGCGCTGCTGCCGGTCTTTGATGTGGATGCAAAAGGCGAAGCGCTGGGGCGGATCCAGAAGAAGTTTTCTCTTTTCGTGCCCAAATACGACCTGGACTACAGGGGATGGCGCGTGGAAGGAGATTTTTTGGGCTGGGACTACGACGTGCTGGAGGGCTGCTCCCGTGTGGCCCATATCAGCAAGCAGCTGCTTTCCTGGGGGGATACTTATGTGATTGAGTTTTCCAATCCGGCGGACGAGCTGATGTGCCTGCTTTTGGTCATCGCCATCGATGCGGCTAACTGCGGAAAGTAGAACGGCACCGGGCAGGAAAAGCGTACAGCAGCCGCACCGCAGCGTCGCATGGGATACGCAGGAGGGACGCTGCCGCGATGGAGCAGGCAAGGACGGCCAGGATAAAAAGCATCTCGTTTTCGATCCGGACCAGCTGGCCGGAAAAGAGCTGGATAAAAAGACCGTGGATCAGATACAGCTTTGGCGAAATCCGTCCAAGAAAGCACAGGGCAGAATTGGAGCACCGGATTTTCATGGCCAGGAGGGTTACCGCAAGGCAGAAAGAAAATACGGCCAGGGTCTGCCAGCTTAAGTCAAACCAGCTTTTGAACATGCCGGCGGACAGGGGCGATACGTCTGCGGACGGATAGGGGAAGGCGTGCACGACATAGACGGAAACATGATAAAATAAAAGGAATACAGGAAGGCACAGGGACAAAAGCAGGCGGTATTTTTTCCGGAAAAAAGCCATAACAGGGGCTTCATATCCCGCAAACAGGACGCCTACAAAGAACAGTCCGCTGGAATTGAACCACCACGGGCCTTCAAACAGCTGCAGGCCGGAGCCCCGGCGCATGCAAAAGAAGGCATAGGCGATCTGGAAACACAGCAGGAGGATATACTGGCGCCGCCGTTTTGAGACAAAGCGGAAGAAAAGAAAAAAGGCGGACTGGAACAGGGCCGCCGTCAGGATAAACCAGGCGTGGGTATTGACCAGTTCCAGGCCGATCAGGCACCGCACCAGGCGGACGGGGGAATAAGGAACGCCGAAAGAAAGATTGACGCACAAAAAAACCAGGTTGCAAAGGAAAAAGGGCAAAAGAAGCTTACAGAAGCGCCTGAAAAGAAAGCCGTGCATGTAGTTTTCCTTCTGCAGATAGTTTTTCATCACCCCGTAGCCGGACTGGAAGAAAAAGAACGAGACGCACAGGATGCCGATCCCCTGGAAAAGCTTCAAACTTCCGGGAACCGCCAGAAGCTGGGAAATGTGGTGGAACACGATGAGGAGCATGAAAAATCCCCGCAGGGGAAGAACCGACGAATAAGCCAGGGAATCTTCAAAAAAGCCGCCGAAAGGCGCGCATTTTGCGCGGAACAATAACAGAAACAGCAGAAAGAAATAGCACAGAAACAGCATGTTGCCCCCCTTTTTACACACTTGCGTTCATTTTGATCTGTCTATAGTTATAAACCGTAAAATGAAAAGAATCCCATTGAAATTTCTTAAGATTTTCTTGCAGCGCTGATCCCATTGCCATCGGGGATAAAAACAGGTATACTGGACACAAGTGTTCCCGATTTGCAAAGACAAGAAACAGGGGACAAAGGAGGTAGCGGGATGGGCTTGATCAGGGCCGCAGCAGAGAGCGTGAAGGGAATTTTCGCAGACCAGTGGAAAGAATATTTTTACTGCGAGGCGATGGACGCGGACGTACTGCTGCGCAAAGGGATGAAACGGGTCGGAAAGCGCGGTTCCAACCGCAAAGGGTCCGACAATCTGATTTCGGACGGCTCCGTAATCGCGGTAAACGAAGGCCAGTGCATGATCATTGTGGATCAGGGACGGATTGCCGAAGTGTGCGATGAGGCGGGGGAATTTATATACGACGCCTCCGGCGAACCGTCCGTTTTCTGCCAGGACCTGGGGGAAAGCGTGCAGCGTTCTTTTGAATCTCTGGGGAGGCGTTTTTCCTTCGGAGGAGATACCGGGAAGGACCAGAGGGTATATTTTATCAACTTAAAGGAGATTCCCGGGAACAAGTACGGAACCGCCAACCCGATTCCCTATCGGATTGTGGACAGGAATATCGGGCTGGATCTGGAGATTTCCATTCGATGCCACGGGGAATATTCCTACCGGATTGCGGATCCGGTCCTGTTTTATACGAATGTGTGCGCAAACGCGCAGGAGGAGTACCGGCGCCAGGAGCTGGAAGGACAGATGCGTTCCGAGCTTTTGACCGCGCTGCAGACGGTATTTGCGCGGATTGCCCAGCAGGGAATCCGTTATTACCAGCTGGCGGCCCACACGGAAGAAATGGCCGGGGAACTGAACCGGGAACTTTCCGAAAAATGGATGCAGACTAGGGGAATCGAGATCGTCTCCTTCGGGATCAGCGGCGTCAAAGCGCCGGAGGAAGACGAAGAGATGATCAAGCAGCTGCAAAGAAGCGCGGTGTTCCGGGATCCCGGCATGGCGGCCGCGGCCCTGACCGGGGCGCAGGCGGAGGCCATGCGGGCGGCGGCGTCCAATACGGGCGGGGCCATGATGGGGTTTGCGGGAATGAATATGGCGGCCCAGGCCGGCGGAATGGACGTAAAAAGCCTGTATGAAATGGACCGGGAGAACCGGGACCGCCAGCAGGGGCAGGCAGGGCCTGTTTTGGGGGATACGGCCTGGGACTGCGTTTGCGGCGCAAAAGGAAATACAGGGAAATTTTGCGGCGAGTGCGGCAGGAAAAGGACGGCGTCCCAAAGCTACAGATGTATCCGCTGCGGCTGGGAAGTGCAGCCGGGACAGCAGCCTCCGAATTTCTGCCCCAACTGCGGCGCGCCTTTTGACAAAGGCAGGGCTTAGCCGGTCCGGGCGCGTTATGGGAAAGGGAGCAAAACAGGATGAAAGAAGCGTGGAGCACAGAGGAAGCGGAAGGGGTTCGGCAGGAGGCAACGAAACAGGAAACTGACCGCAAATGCCCGGACTGCGGCGGCGTGATGGATTTTGATCCCGGAACGGGAGGGCTGGTCTGTCCTTACTGCGGACACGGGGAGAAAATTTCCGGCAGGGGGGACGGGCTTTTGACCGCGCAGGAGCTGGACTTTGAAACTGCGGAAAAAGAGGCGGGATGCGACTGGGGGACGCAGAAGAAAATCGTGATCTGCAAGTCCTGCGGGGCACAGTCGGTTTATGATGAACTGGCCCTGGCCAGTGAATGCCCCTACTGCGGATCCAACCAGGTAATGGAAGAAAAGGGAGAGACGACCATGGCCCCCGGCGGCGTTGTCCCTTTTGCGATAACGGCCCGGGAAGCGGCGGGCCGGTTCTCGTCCTGGATCCGCCGCAAGCTGTTCTGCCCGGGCGCGGCAAAAGAGAGCGCCAGGCCCGGGGCATTCAAAGGAGTTTATCTGCCCTACTGGACGTTTGACGCCGATACGGAGAGCGATTATGAGGCGGAGTACGGGATTGACCGCAGGGTGAGGGTAAAAGGCGAAACCCGTACGGAAACGGTCTGGTATCCGGCATCGGGGACATACAGGGAAAAGATAGACGACGCCCTGGTGCTGGGGTCTTCCAGGTACGACGACGGATTGCTGCGCAGGGTGGAGCCGTTTCGGACTTCCGATAACCTGGCATACCGGCCGGAGTATGTGGCGGGCTTTATTGCGGAACGTTATTCCGTGGGATTAAAGCCGGCATGGGAAAAGGCGAAGCAGCTGATTGAGGGGAAGCTGGAGACGGGGATACAGGACCGCCTGATGCAGGAGCGCAGCGCAGACCATGTGCGCATCAGGCGCGTCAGGACAAAATATTCCCATATTACGTTTAAATACCTGCTGCTTCCGGTGTGGCTGTCCACATACCGGTATGAAGGAAAAGTTTATCATTTTATGGTAAACGGGCAGAGCGGGAAGGCAGGAGGGGAAGTGCCTGTTTCGCCGGTGCGGATTGCGGTGGCGGTCCTTCTGGTAGCGGACCTGTTCCTGCTGACCGGGGACTTCTGGCTTTTGGGATGTGCACTGGGCGCTCTTACGGCAGCGCTGGCAGTGATCTGTAAGGTGAAGAAGATGTGACCGGTCAGTAGGAATAATCGTCCGGTTTGAAACGGTTGTTTTCGTCCTTTACATGTTCGCTGATATCCCCGATTTCGCAGTCGAGGATATTGCACAGGATGTCTAGCGTATTGGTGGTGATGTTTTCATTCTTGCGGATGCGGTCCAGCTGACCTTTGCTGATACCGTAATCGTGAATAAGCTGATACTGGGAAATATCCCGGGCCTTCAGCATGGTCCACAGTTTATCAAATTTGATCATAGGGATTCCTCTTCTCCGTCAGACGGATTGGATCTGAAATTAGTTTGGCAAACCAATCATCTCAAATACATAAAACGAAAATAATTCCCCGTATACGGGGTATGGATGGGATAAAGAGGTAGCTTGAACGATCCCCATATACGGGGTATAATGGAATGGAAAACCGTTTTTGGGGAATTATAACAAAAAGTGGAAAAGGAAGGAGACACACCATGAAGCAAAATACGATTCTGGAGCTGTATTATGGAAAGCTGAAGCCGGATGATATGGATATGATCGAGAAGGAAGCCTATCAAAAGCAGGGCAGCGCCCTGGCCGAAAGGGCAGACCGGCTGCGCAGGCAGCTTCCGGATGAGTTGAAGGAAGAATTTGACCGCCTGTGCGAAGAAGAAATGAAATCGGATGAAATGCTGCACCGGGACGGCTTTGTGAAGGGATTCCGGATTGGCCTGCGCCTTGCGGCGGAAGCGTTTATGAAAGAAGACCTTCCTTTATAAAAGGAATCGCATCGGCAAAGAGGAAACAGGAAATGTCCAAAAGCAAGGAAATAAAAACGAACGCAATGCGGATTCTGGATCGTCTGAAGATTCCCTATACCCATTATACTTACGAATGTGATGAATTTGTGGACGGGATGCAGGTTGTTAAGATGCTGGGACTGGATCCTGGGAAGGTTTATAAGACCCTGGTCACCAGATCGGCCGCAAACGAATATTTTGTATTCGTGATACCGGTAGCGGCGGAACTGGATCTGAAAAAGGCAGCCAGGGCCGCAGGGCAGAAGTCCCTTGCGATGATCCATGTCCGCGAGATCAACCAGGTTACCGGATACGTCCGCGGCGGCTGTACCGCCGTGGGGATGAAAAAGCAGTATGCAACAATCCTCGATTCTTCCGCCCAGGGCAGGGAAACGATTCTCGTAAGCGGCGGCCGGATCGGTTCCCAGATCGAGCTGGCGCCGGAGGACTTGGCAAAGGCGGCCGGGGCGCGGTTTGCGCCCGTCTGCGTTATGGAAAACGAGGGAACATAAAAATCAGGAAAACAGGAGAACTTTTCAAATGAGCGAACAGAAGAACATCATGGAATACGAAACGGTTGCGCTGGACGAGGAGGGCAAAGCGGTAGTCATCCTGGACCAGACGAAGCTGCCCCAGAGGGCGGAACTGATCCGTTTAAAGACTGCCCAGGAAATCTGGGAGGCCATTTATCTGCTGAAGGTGCGCGGTGCGCCGGCCATCGGGGTAGCGGCCGCGTTCGGGATTTATGTCCTTGCAGACGCCATGGATACGCAGGATTATGACGCTTTTTACGCTGAATTTTGCAGGCAGAAAGAATATCTGGATTCCGCAAGGCCTACCGCCGTGAATCTTTCCTGGGCGCTTGCCCGGATGGAAAACGTGGTAAAAGAGCATGCGGATCTTCCCGTGGCCCAAATTAAGGAACTGCTAAGGCAGGAGGCTGTCGAAATCAAGGAAGAGGATATCCGGGTCTGCCGGGCCATCGGGGAATACGGCCTGACCCTGGTGAAGCCGGGAGACGGGATTTTAACCCACTGCAATGCGGGACAGCTGGCGACCAGCAAATACGGGACAGCTACGGCCCCCATCTATCTGGGACAGGAAAGGGGATACGGTTTCCATGTTTTCGCGGACGAGACCCGTCCCCTTTTGCAGGGCGCGCGCCTGACGTCCTATGAACTGCAGTCCGCGGGAGTGGATGTGACCTTAATCTGCGACAATATGTCGGCGGCCGTGATGAAAAACGGCTGGGTGAACGCCGTGTTCGTGGGCTGCGACCGGGTAGCGGCCAACGGGGATACCGCCAACAAGATCGGGACCAGCGTAGTGGCGACGGTGGCAAAACGCTACAAAGTCCCGTTTTACGTCTGCGCCCCCACTTCCACCATCGACTTAAATACGCCTGCCGGCGCGGATATCCGGATCGAGCAGCGGCCTGCCCAGGAGGTAACGGAAATGTGGTACCGGGAACGGATGGCGCCGGAAGGCGTGAAGGTTTATAATCCGGCCTTCGATGTTACGGATAACGACTTAATCGACGGCATCGTGACCGAATACGGGATTGCCAGACCGCCGTATACAAAATCGCTGCCGGAGATTTTTGAACGAAAAAAGAAAGGCTGAGAACCGGCGGATTTTGCTTAGTTCCCGGGATTTGGGAGGGTTTTGCCCCCTTCCCCTTGACCCGTCTGGGGCGAAGTGTTATTATTTTAACAGCGAAAAAAGAGTGCCGGTATGCCCGGCCCGAATACGAATGAGGTGCGAAGATGATTACTAATTTTGACGAGCTCATTTCCAAAGTGAAGGAATGCAGCAAGAAAACGGTATCGGTTGCCGTTGCGGAAGACGATGCAGTGCTGGAAGCCGTACAGGCGGCCAGGGATCAGGGAATTGCGGACGCCATCCTTGTAGGCGATGAAGAAAAGATCCGCCGGATCGGCGCATCCCTGAATATGAACATGGATGAATACCGGATCATCAATGAGCCGGATCACTGGCAGGCAGCGTTAACGGCTGTGAAGCTGGCCCATGACGGCGTGGCTGACATGTATATGAAAGGGCTTCTGGATACAAAATCTTTCCTGAAGAGCATTCTGGACAAGGAAGTGGGGCTTCGTACCGGCAGGCCGCTGTCCCATGTGGCTGTTTTTGAGGTAAAAGGGATCAAACAGCTGCTGTTTTTGACGGACGTGGCATTCATGACTTATCCTACGCTGGAAGATAAGGTACACATTATTGAGAACACGGTGGAAGTAGCGCATGCATGCGGGCTGGACTGTCCGAAGGTTGCGCCCCTGGCAGCGGTTGAAGTGGTCAATCCCAAGATGCCCGCTACGGTGGAGGCCGCTGAGCTGACGAAGATGAACGAAGAAGGCAGGATCACGGGATGTATCGTGGACGGCCCTCTTTCCATGGACCTGGCCATTGATCCGGCTGCGGCGGCCCACAAGGGCGCGTCCGGCAGAAAGATCGTAGGGGATGCCGATATCCTGCTGTTCCCCGATATCCATGCGGGCAACCTGGTTTACAAGACCCTGGTGCATACCGCTACGGTGGAGAACGGCTGTATCCTGACAGGGACCAAGGTGCCGGCGATTTTGACGAGCCGCTCCGACAGCTTCCAGACAAAGGTAAATTCCATCGCCCTGGCTGCAGTGGTAGCGGAAGGACTCAAAAAAGGCTGAGACAGAACATAAAGGAGAGTAACACGAAATGGCGATTAAAAGCTTAATTATCAATCCGGGATCTACATCCACCAAAATCGGCGTTTTTGAAGACGAGACGCTTTTATTTGAAGAGACGCTGCGTCATCCGACTGAGGAGATTGCCAAATATGCTTCGATTATCGATCAGAAGGATTTCCGTAAGAAGATCATTGTGGACTTTTTAAAGGAAAAGGACTGCGACGTGCGTTCCTTTGATGTGATTGTGGGAAGAGGCGGCCTGTTAAAACCCATTCCGGGCGGCACTTACCGGGTGAGCGATGCGCTGCTTGCCGATCTTAGAATCGGCAAACAGGGGCAGCACGCGTCCAACCTGGGCGGCATCCTGGCCCGGGAGATCGGCGATGAAATCGGCGTTCCTTCTTATATTGTGGATCCTGTGGTTGTGGATGAACTGGAGCCTGTAGCGCGGATTTCCGGTATGCCGGAGCTTCCCAGGAGAAGCATTTTCCACGCGCTCAACCAGAAAGCGGTTGCCAGAAGATATGCCAAGGAAAAGGGCGTTAAATATGAAGACCTGAACCTGATCGTGATCCATATGGGCGGAGGCGTATCCGTCGGCGCACATCACGGCGGCAAGGTTGTGGACGTAAATAATATTCTGGACGGCGAGGGCGCATTCTCCCCGGAGAGAGCGGGCACCGTCCCGGTAGGCGACCTGATCAAGCTGTGCTATTCCGGCAAATATACGGAAAAGGAACTGTATAAAAAGATTTGCGGCAACGGCGGGTATAATGCATACCTGGGCACCAACGACGCAAGAGTGGTGCAGAAGATGGTAGACGAAGGCGATGAAAATGCAAAGCTGATCCAGAGCGCGTTCTACTATCAGATTGCCAAGGATGCGGGCGCAATGGCTGCCGTGTTAAACGGCAAAGTAGACCAGATCATCCTGACAGGCGGTATTGCATATTCTCCTGTCACTGTGGCGAAACTGCAGGAGAAGATCGGCTGGATCGCGCCTTTCACGGTTTATCCCGGAGAGGACGAGCTGCTGGCGCTTGTGCAGGGCGCGCTGCGTGTGATGAATGGGGAAGAGGAAGCGAAGGAATATTAAATTTCAGCCTGAACTGAAAATTTCCTCTTGTAATCAGAGCATATTTTGGTATAATAGGCAGCAGGGAGACATAGCTCAGCTGGGAGAGCATTTGCTTGACGTGTAAAGGGTCGCAGGTTCGAGTCCTGTTGTCTCCACTGCCTGAAAGAATAAGGAAAAGACGGGGAATGCCGATAAACGCAGGGTTTGTCGGCATTCCCCTTTTTGTGGCGGCACAGATTTTCGCGGGGAAAAACAGCCAAAAATGCAACACGATGCAACATGAATTGCAACACGAAATTTATGATTCCGGATCGCCCGGAGCAATGCTTTCAAAATGATTTAATATTTTAAGGGTCATTTTTTGAGACTGCTCGTCTATCGTTCCTCGATACACGGACTTCATCACATTGTCTGTGGCCCATCCACCCCGCGGCATGATGTACTGATCCGGTATCCCGATGGCGTGCATGATGCTGGCGGCGTAGTGCCCTTACGGTATAATTACGACAAACCGGAAAAGCCCCGTATTTCAAGGGTTTGCGGTTATCAGGCAAGGTTTTTCATCCTTTTCCAACCCGAAAAATCAAGCCGCGAAGTAATTGTATCGTAGGGGGTGTTATATTAACGACAAAAACAAAATACCGTTTGGGCGGGCTGTCTGCCTGCCTAAGAAATCAGGACATTTCCTCTGAAAAGAAGAAATGTCCTTTTTTTGTACCCAAAATCGAATACCAACAGGAGGAACAAAATGCCGGAGAAAACAACGCCGAAAGAGCATGGTAAGAAAACCGCGCCTCCCTCGGAAAAGGAAGCCCACCAGGAAGTCGTTATCCATATCCCGCTTGCCGAACTGCATCCTTTTCCAGATCACCCATTCCAGGTGAGGGATGATGATTCCATGAGGGAAACCGCAGAAAGCGTTAAGGCGTATGGCGTACTCGTTCCCGCGCTTGCCCGACCACGGGAAGAAGGCGGTTATGAGCTGATTGCGGGACACCGCCGCAAACACGCCTGCGAACTGGCAGGGCTGACTTCAATGCCGGTCATTGTCCGAA